>JBCCUP010000001.1 GCA_039196715.1 Pseudomonadota bacterium | reverse complement strand
CGCCCGTGGGTGCCGGTCTTGGAGAGGTAGTCGGCCATGGAAGGCTCCGATTTCGGTTGGCTGAGCGGCTTACCCGTGCAGACATGGTGGGTTGTCGGCCCGGGTACGCACTGCGCGGACAGGTTCGCTCGGCAAGCCGCTTAGGGTAGCAAGCCACCGGGGACGTCTCCACCGCTGTCGGGCGGACCGGGGTAGACTGGCGTCACATTTTTCAGCAGCCGTAGTGGCCGTGCAACACGTGCACCCGCTGTGGCGTGCGATTGAGAATCACTTTCATCTGGAGAGCGCGTGCGCGTGCGCGTGCGCGAGCGTGAGTTCACTGCGTCAGCCGTGCCATCGGACCCGACGGATTTCTACAGCGACGCGGTGATTGCCGACCCTGTGCCGTATTACGCGCGCTTGCGCGCGCTCGGCCCGGTGGTCTGGCTGCCGGCGCAGCAGGCCTATGCGCTGCCGCGCTACGCCGAGGTGAGCACGGTACTGCGCCAACCGCTTCTGTTCTCCTCGGCTGAGGGCGTGTCCCTGAACCCGAAGGTGAACGCCGTGCTCAAGGGCAGCACCCTGAACTCGGACCCACCTGACCACGACCGGACGCGTGCGGTGACCAGCGCCCCGCTGCTGCCCGGCGCGCTGCCGGAGATCGAGCCGCGTGTGCGAGCAGCGGCCGACGGCCTGGTCGACACGCTGTGCCGACGCGGCCGCTTCGACGCCGTGACCGATTTCGCCCAGTACCTGCCGGTCACCCTGGTTGCGGAGTTGGTCGGTCTGCCGGAGAACGGGCGTGACAACATGCTGAAGTGGGCGTCGGCCACCTTCAACCTGTTCGCCAACGACAACGCGCGCGCCAGGGCAGCCTTCGACGACCTGGCGGATCTCGCGCGTTTCCTCAAGACCTACGGCCACCCGGACAAACTCAAGCCGGGTGGGTGGGCGCAACGCATCTTCGAGCGCGGAGCGCAGGCCGGCCTGACCTTCGACACCTGCGCGCAGTTGATGCGCGATTACATCAACCCGAGCCTCGATACGACCATTTCGGCGACGGGTCAGATCATCAAACTGTTCGCAGACAACCCGGACGAGTGGACCCGCCTGCGGGAACACCCGGCACTTGTCGACAATGCGATCGAAGAGGCGGTGCGGCTGGCGACGCCGATACGCGCGTTCTCCCGTGTCGTCAGTGAAGACACCCGGCTGGCCGGGGTGGCGCTGCCGCGCGGTGCGCGCGTGATCGTGATCTACGCCTCGGCGAACCGCGACGAGCGCAAGTTCGCCGACCCGGATCGCTTTGACATCGGTCGCGACGTGCACGACCACGTGGGTTTTGGTCAGGGGGTGCACATGTGCATGGGCATGCACCTGGCGCGCCTCGAGATGCGGTGTCTTCTCGAGGCGCTGATGGCGCGGGTCACGGCCTTCGAGGTGCTCGCCGAACCGACGGTCGCCTGGAACAACACCATCCGGGCCTTCAGCCGGATGCCGGTGCGGGTGGTGCTGGACGCCTCGCCCCGGTCGAGTGCAGTGCAGCGCACGCCGCCCCCTGCGGCGGACTGGATCGAGGTGCGGGTTGAGCGTGTCACCGACGAGACCGACTCGGTCAGGGCCTTCGAGCTTCGGCCGCACGACGGGACGAGGCTGCCGGCGTTTGACGCGGGTGCCCACATCGATGTGCAGATCGCCCCGGGGCTCGTGCGTCAGTACTCGCTGTGCGACGCGCCTGCGGCCGCGCCGGCGCGCTACCGCATCGGTGTGTTGCGCGAACCCGGTTCGCGAGGCGGGTCGGAGCACTTGCACACCCGGGTTGCGGCCGGCACGGTGTTGAAAATCAGCCCGCCGCGCAACCACTTTCCACTGGTCGACAACGATGCGCCGGCGGTGCTGTGTGCCGGTGGCATCGGGGTCACGCCGTTGCTGTCGATGGCGTCGGCGCTGTTGGCTCAGGGTCGGCCGTTCGCCATGCACTACTTCGTTCGGATCGACGCCGAGCCGGCCTTTCGCGGTGGCTTGTCGGGCTTGGGCGACCGGGTGACGGTGCACCGGTGCGGGCGCGCGGGCGTGGTAGACGTGGTTCGCAGCTGGGCCGTGTCAGGGCAGAGCGGAGGGCAGCTCTACGTGTGCGGACCGGCGGGGTTCATCGACGTGGTGCTGCAGTCGGCGGCCGCGAGCGGTTGGGCGGCTGATCAGCTGCACGCCGAGCGCTTTGGCGCCGAGATCGACACCGACGGGGACCCGTTCGAGGTGCATGCCGCGCGGCGCGGTGTCACGGTGACGGTCGCGCCGGGCGAGACCATCGTGTCGGCGCTGGCCGAGCGGGGGATCGAAGTGCCGGTGTCGTGTCAGTCCGGTGTGTGTGGCACGTGCCTGACGCCGGTGCTGTCCGGCACGCCCGAGCACCGCGATTGGGTGCAAACGGACCGGGAGAAAGCGGCCAACGACAGGGTGGCGGTGTGTTGCTCGCGCGCACGGACCCGCACCCTGGTGCTGGACCTCTGAGCGCGCTGTACGCCTCCCTGGATTGGCCGTGGGGGCTTTACTGGGCAGCCAGCAGCGCGTCGAAGTTCCGGTCGGCTCGCTCGTTGTAGCCCGCGATGTCCTTTTCCCACTTGCGCTGGATCTTCTTGTCGTAATTCAGGTAAAGCTTGCCGTCCGAGATGGTCCACGCCTCGGGCTCGATCTTGACCAGGCCACCCTCAGCCACGCCGTAGGCACAGTAGCCGCCGTACTGTGGCGCGTACTTGGTCGGGTCGGCGGTGAAGAGGTCGAGGTGCGCCTGTGAAGCGAAACGCCAGGTCGCCCCTTCCCAGGAGGTGGTGTAGCGGTCATCGCCCTCGAGCGGTTTGCCCTCGGTGAAGTAGGCGACAGGGTCGTAGCCGCGAATGGCAACCCCGGACGGCTTGTAGCTGAAGAAGCCCGATTTCTCGAGGGTGTTGATCGGTTCAGCCGCGTGCACCGCAGCGCCAAACGCCACCATCAATAGCAAGACCGCCCTTGTCAATATGCGCATGTCGCGTCTCCACAGTGTGTCAGTGCTAACCATAGACTGGCCTGGCCCGTTCGAGTTCGCCCCGGGACTCTACGTGGAACCCGCTACAACGGCTGCCGGACGGGCCGCACACGGGGCGCCACCGATGGTGCGGATTCGCTGGTGTGTACGTCTGAACCCTCCCGGTCGGCGGGCATCTACACTGTTCATCTGATTCCTGTCGCCACCGGACACTGCCGTGTTTCGTTCCTTTTTTCCGCACCCGAAGTGGTTTCTGCTCTCCGCCATCGCGTACACCGGCGTGGTGATGGCCCTGTGGTTCGGCTGGCTGGCCGACTGGCAGCCCGGGCTCGACTGGGCTGCGCAGTACACCCCTGCAGTGGTCGAGGGTGAACGGCCACCGTTTCTGTCGCCTGCCAAACTGTGGGTCTACGTGTACATCCTCGGGTGTGGGCTTGTGTTTCCGCTGCTGTGGATCGTGCACGGGCGCAACGGGTGGTACCGCTGGTCCGTCTGCGGCACGACGCTGATTGTTGTGGTGTCCTATTTCACCGTGCAGGTCTCGGTCTTCATGAACGACTGGTACGGCAGCTTCTACGACCTGGTTCAGAAGGCCCTTAGCGGACCCGGCTCGGTCGAGGCCTCGGAGTACTGGGGCCAGCTCTGGACCGTGATCCCGGTGTTGATGGTGAACATCTCGGTGCTCGTGGTGGTGAGCTTCTTCACCAAACACTACCTGTTTCGCTGGCGCACGGCGATGAACAACTACTACATGCACTACTGGTCGCGCCTGCGCCTGGTCGAGGGGGCCGCCCAGCGCGTGCAGGAAGACACACAGCGCTTTGCCCGCATCATGGAGTCGCTGGGCGAAGGCCTGGTCGACGCCATCATGACCCTGATCGCCTTCCTGCCACTCCTGCTCAGCCTCTCGGCGCAAATCGACGAGCTGCCGTTGATCGGTGCGGTAGACGGTTCGCTGATGTATGTGGCCGTCGGCTCGGCCTTGTTCGGCACCGTGCTGATGGCCGTGGTCGGCATCAAGCTGCCCGGGCTCGAGTTCAACAACCAGAAGGTCGAGGCCGCGTTCCGCAAGGAACTGGTCTACGGCGAGGACAATGCCGACAAGGCCAGCCCCCCGGAGATCCGCGAGCTCTACGAAGCCGTGCGACGCAACTACTTCCGGCTGTTCTTCCACTACCTGTACTTCGGTGTGTTTCGGTTCGGCTACCTGCAGTTCTCGAACTTCCTGACCCTGATCGCGCTCGGTCCGACCATCATCTCGGGCGCGATCACCTTCGGATTCTTTCAGCAGGTCAGCAACGCCTTCGGGCGGGTTGAAGGCGCGCTGCAGTTCATCGCCAACGCGTGGCCGACGATCATCGACCTCATCTCCATCCACAAGCGCCTGGTGGCCTTCGAGGCGAACATCCAGGGCGCCCCCGTGCCCGAGCAGGACGAGTGGATCACGCAGTTCTAGGCCGAGCTGCGTACTGCGGCTGAACACCGTGTGTCACGACCGCGTCAGTGAGACCGTGCACGCAGGGCGCGAAGGGCGCACGGCGTTGTTGCCGACGGGTGAGTCGCGATAAGGTTCGCAGGAACGGGTGGCGCGGGACGCGCTGCCCGGTCGGGTGAATCCAAACGGCTCTCTGGCTCGGAACGCCATGGACCGGGGGAGAGAGGCGGGCGCATGAAGGCATTGGCGGCGTTTGCATGGGCGTTGTGTGCGGCGCTAACTATGGCCAGTGGGGTGGTGCGTGCGGAGACAGAGGTCTCGTCGCGCATTGTCGGTGGCACGCCGGTCGCCGAGGGGACGTACCCCTGGATGGCCGGTGTCTACTTCCGGGCCGGTTCAACCACGCTTTTTCGGCCTGCGTGCGGCGCCACGCTGATTGCCGACCGCTGGGTGCTTAGCGCGGCGCACTGTTTCTTCGATTCGGCGGGTGCGCCCGAGCTCGCCACCAACGTGGCGGTCGAACTGGGCGTGACCGACCAGACCACAGGCGTGCAGACGCCGGTGTTCTTCGGCATCGTCTCGCGCATCATCGTCCACCCCGACTACGACGCGGACAGCAGCCTCAACGACATTGCGCTGCTGGAGTTGCCTCAGGCCGTGCCGCTCGCACCGATGGCGCTGCCAGGCGACTTCGAGGCCGTTGCGCGGGTCGGCGAGACCGCCGTGGTGGCGGGGTGGGGTCGCACGTCTGAGGGCGGAGACACCTCGCCCCAGCTGCTCCAGGTCGGTGTGCCTGTCGTCTCCAACACCCAGTGTGGTGACACGTACGCCAACATGAATGGACCGGCCATGGTCTGTGCTGGCGGTCTGCCCTCCGGCGGATTCGACGCGTGTCAGGGCGACAGTGGTGGCCCCTTGTTCGTGGCGAGGGGGGGCCAGCTCGTTCAGGTGGGTGTGGTGAGTTTCGGTATCGGTTGCGCTCGACCCGGTGTGCCCGGGGTCTACACGCGGGTGTCCAACTACCGTTCGTGGATCGACAGCATTGTCGCGGGCACCACCACTTACGCGGGCAGCGCACCGACCCCTAGCCTGGCGACTGATCTCACGGTCAACGTCGCCAGTGCCGGTGCGCTCAGCCGAAACGACAGCGCCCTGTACCGGGTGTCCGGCGGCGACGAGGCGACACTGACCACATCAGTCGGCGACGCCGACCTGTTGGTCTACGCCGGCGACGTGTTGACCTCGGGCAACGTGAGTTGCGAATCGGTGTTGGGTGGCACGAATACCGATGGCTGCGCACTGCCCAACAGCGCTGACCCCGTCTTTATCGAAGTTCGTGGTTTCATCGACTCGCGTTTTGCGGTGACGGTGTCCGGCACCGCTCCGGTGGTGCCACAGGCGACGCAACCGAGCGGTGGCGGTGGCGCCCTGAGTGTCTGGGCGTTGATCGGCCTGTTGGTCGGGCGCCGCCGTGTCAGCCGCACGCGTCGACGCGGCCAGCCGAGATGAGCACGCGGGTGTCCTATGCGGTCGGTGTCGCACTGGCGCTGGCCGGGTGCGTTTCGTCCGGCGACCGGCCCACGTCCACAGTATCGGCCAGTCCGTCAGGAGGCACCATGGAGCCCATTCGCAACCCGGTCCTCACCGGCACGGAGGTCGAATTCGACGCCTTGTCGAACGGCTGCACCCGGGCGTCGGACTTTAGCGTACAGCACGCGGTCGTCGCAGGGCAGTGTCGACTGTCGGTGCTGCGCAAGCGCGAGGACAACTGCCGAAAAGCGCCGTCGCTGGAGCGGTTCAGTGTGCCATGGCGCGCACCGAAAAATTGCAACCCTGACTCGATCGCGTTCCGGAATCCGGTCGCAGCCAACCGGGCGGCGGCCACAGGCAGCACAGCCAAACAGCTCGACTGAGCGGCTGCACTCGCGTCACGCACGGCGCTCGCGTACCGTAGGGCGTGTTGCACTCGGGCGTCGCCGCCGGGGTGCGTTCACCGTTTCCAGACGCGGAAGACCATGAGCCACCACGACCGAAGCACGCACGACGCCGCACACGATCCACGCAATGACCACTTGCAGGTGTATGTCAACGGCGACATCAAACCGCGGGAACAGGCGCTGGTGTCGGTCTACGACGCGGGTTTCATGCTCGGTGACGGTGTCTGGGAAGGGCTGCGTCTCTACGGCGGGCGCTGGGCGTTTCTGGAGGAGCACCTGGACAGGCTGTTCGAGGCAGCACGCGCGATCGACCTCGACATCGGCATGACCCGTGCGGCGCTCGCCGACGCGCTGGACCGCACGGCGGCCGCCAATGGGGCAACCGAGGATGCGCACGCTCGGCTGATGGTCACGCGGGGCGTCAAGGACCGCCCCTTTCAGGACCCGCGGTTGTCGCGATCGGGGCCGACGGTCGCGATCATCGTTGAACACTCCCGTGCGGTCACCGGACGGGGTGTGCGCCTGTTCACCGTGCCGCAGCACCGTGGCCTGCCGCTCACCCAGGACCCCAAACTCAACAGCCACTCCAAACTCAACTGCATCCTCGCGGGTGTGCACGCGCAGAAGGCGGGTGCCGACGAGGCTCTGATGCTCGACCCGCACGGCTTCGTCAACACCACCAATTCCTGCAACTTCTTCATCGTGCGCCGCGGGGAAGTCTGGACCTCGACGGGCGACTACTGCATGAACGGCATCACCCGTCAGAAAGTGATCGACGTGTGTCGTGCGGCGGCCATTCCGGTGTTCGAGCGCAACTTTGCCCTGGTCGACACCTACAGCGCCGACGAGGCGTTCCTGACCGGCACCTTCGGGGCACAGACCCCCGTGCTCAACATCGACGGGCGAGACATCGGCGACGGGATTCGGCCGGTGACCGAGCGCATTCAGTCCCTCTACCGCGCGCTGGTGTCCGCCGACCGTTGAGGTCCGCAACTGCGCGAGCGGCGGCCGCGTTCTGTATAATTGGCGGGTTTCGTCAACCGCCCGACCAACGCGAGGCCCGGCCGTGATCACCAGCGCGAACGTCACCATGCAGTTTGGTGCAAAACCCCTTTTTGAAAACATTTCGGTCAAGTTCGCCGACGGCAACCGCTACGGCCTGATCGGCGCCAACGGCTGCGGCAAGTCGACCTTCATGCGCATCCTCGACGGCTCGCTCGAGCCGTCGCAAGGCAGCGTGTCGCTCGCGCCGGACACACGCATCGGACGGCTGGAGCAGGACCAGTTCGCGTTCGAGTCCTACAGCGTGATCGACACGGTGATCATGGGGCACCGTGAACTCTGGGCGGTCAAGCAGGAGCGCGACCGCATCTACGCGCTGCCCGAGATGAGCGAGGACGACGGCATGAAAGTCGCCGAACTCGAAGTGCAGTTTGCCGAGATGGACGGCTACAGCGCCGAGAGCCGGGCGGGTGAATTGCTGCTCGGGGCGGGCATCGAGATCGGATTGCACGACGGCCCGATGAGCGAGGTCGCGCCGGGCTGGAAGTTGCGCGTGCTGCTGGCGCAGGCGCTCTTCTCGGAGCCCGACGTGCTGTTGCTCGACGAGCCCACCAACAACCTCGACATTCACGCCATCCGCTGGCTGGAAGGTGTGCTCAACAGCCAGAAGTCGACCATGGTGATCATCTCGCATGACCGCCATTTCCTGAATTCAGTCTGCACGCACATGGCCGACATCGATTACGGCGAGTTGCGCGTGTACCCTGGCAACTACGACGACTTCATGATCGCCTCGACGCAGGCACGGGAACGCTTGCAGCAGGAGAACGCCAAGAAAAAGGCGCAGATCGCCGACCTGCAGCAGTTTGTCAGCCGCTTTTCGGCCAACGCGTCCAAGGCCAAGCAGGCGACGTCGCGTGCGAAGCAGATCGACAAGATTCAGCTCCACACGATCAAACCGTCAAGCCGGGTCAGCCCGTACATCCGCTTCGAACAGGACAAGAAACTGCACCGTCAGGCGGTCACGATCGAATCGCTCGGCCACGGCTTCGACGAGGGGCCACTCTTCAACGGTGGTGACATCATCCTCGAAGCCGGTGCCAGACTGGCCATCATCGGTGAGAACGGTGTCGGCAAATCCACCTTTCTCAAATGCCTGACCGGCGACGTGGTGCCCAACGAGGGCACCGTCACGTGGGCCGAAAACGCGCATTTCGGCTACGTGCCGCAGGACACCACGCACGAGTTCGAAGGCAATCTGTCAGTCTTCGATTGGATGAGCCAGTGGCGCCGCGAAGACCACGACGAGCAGATCGTGCGCAGCACGCTGGGTCGCCTGTTGTTTTCGCACGACGAGCTCAAGAAGCCCGCGCACGTCTGCTCGGGTGGGGAGAAGAACCGCCTGCTGTTCGGCCGTTCGATCATGCAGCAGCCCAACGTGCTGATCATGGACGAGCCCACCAACCACCTCGACATGGAGTCGATCGAGGCGCTGAATTTCGCCCTGGAGCTGTTCGAGGGCACGCTGGTGTTCGTCAGCCACGACCGCGAGTTTGTCTCGTCGCTTGCGACCCGGATCATCGAGATCCAGGGCGGCCGATTGACCGACTTCGTCGGCAACTACGATGAATACCTGCTCAAGCGCGCCGCCTGAGGCGGCGTCGCGGCTGCTGCACATCACGTCTGTATCGGCCTGGCGTGACGCGGGTGCGCTGTATCGGGCCGCGTCGCTGGACAGCGAGGGGTTCATCCACTGTTCCACGCTCGATCAGGTCCTGATCCCGGCGAACGAACGTTTTCTCGGGCAATCCGGGCTGCTGCTGCTGGTCATCGCACGCGAGGTGATCGACGCCACGCTGGTCTTTGAAGACTGCTACGACACCGGCTTGGCGTTCCCGCACATCTACGGGCCCATCCCGCGAGCTGCGGTGCTTGACGCGGTGGCGTTCCCACCGGGTGCCGACGGCCGTTTCGCGTTGCCCGATGGCGTGCTCGCCTGGTTCGACTGAGCGTCGGGGCCGGCGTTGTCCACCGTATGCCGATCAGGCCGATAGCGCACGCAGAAAGCGGTTGGTGTACGCCGCGCTGGTGCGCCTGAACCACGCACTTTGTTGCGGCACCGGTCGCAAGCGGCCGAGTGCTTCGACCGGGTAGGCGCGTTCGAAGGCCTGTCGATACCACGTTGGCGCGTGCTGCTCGGCGCCGCGCACGACCGCATTGAAACCGTGGTCGACGGTTGCAGCGCCAGCCCACGCCGGGGTCAGGCTCGCATCGAGGAACGCGTGTGCGATCGACTTCCGGCGGCTCCACTCGGCGAGCAGCCAACCCGAGGTCCAGCACAGCGCGCCCTCGCGCGGTGCGCTGAAGGACACCGGCTCGTCCACCGCCTGCAAGGAAAACGCAGGCGTGTCCCAGGTCTGGCCCAACACGGCACCGTCATCGAGCAGGCCTTCGATCTGTGTGCGCGCGTCGTTCCACATCAACCGCACACGGTCGCTGTAGCGTGTCATGTAGTGCAAGGCTGCGTCGTAGGCGGTCTCGAGTGCACGCGGGTCGTGTTCACCGTTCAGCATACTGCCGCGGGGCAAGGTACCGAGTGATTCGAGCAGGTAGACCGTGGTGCACAACGCCGTGGCAGGTCGGATAAGCGTACTGCTGGCGGCGGCGCCTTCCCAGAGGTCGCGGTACGAGGGCGCATCGACAAAGTGGCGCATGTCGTGCCGCCAGCCAATGCCTTCCGCGCCCCAATTTGTTGGCAGCCAATGGGGTGTTGCCCCGTCGAAGCGCCAGTGGTCCATTGCTGGACGCAGCAGCGGTTCGTGCACGTCCGCCAGGCGCGGGATGTCGGCGGGTTGCCAGGCTGATGTCATGCGCCGTGCACGCCAGAACGGCGCCTCGTGGCCGGGGCTCAGGCAGAGGTCGGCCCGGCTGCGCGCCCACTGCGTCGCGACGTTGACATGCGGGTCGAGCGGCACCAGCTCGAGGCGCTGGCCCGACGCCGATTCGAAGTGACGGTGCGCCGTGTCCAGGCGAAAGTCCGCCGGCACCAACAACCGGAGTGGGGTGGGGTCCGGCCTTCCGGCGTCCGGGCTGCCGGGGTCCGGCCTCTCGGGATTCGGGATTCCCGCCGCGTCGGCCGCCAGCGCACGCGGTGCCAGGCCGGCGAACAGGCCGGCCGAGAGCCCCAGAGCGGCACGCCGCGTCAGCTGTGGAGGGTGGTCTGACACGCGCCGCGCGGGCGTGTCGGAGTCCACCGGTTGCGCCCGTCGGGCACGATCGCGGGATGAGTGTTTCAAAAACAAGACAAAAACAGCAGCTTGTGAGCGAAAAGTTAGGTAATTTGTAAGGATAAAGGCACGGCTCTCGTCGTATAGTTACCACAGGATGTTGTGATGGGTGAAATCACATGAAACCGCATGGGTCCTGTGCGATTCCGCAACCTGTCTGGGCCACTTTGTCGTCGGGGCTCTTCGCTGCAGCCCTGCTGTTTCCCGGAGCTGGAGCCATTGCGGACGGCGAAATCAGCTCCGTGACTGTCACCACCGAAGCGGCCTCGCCGCTGCGTTACACGGCCGACGGCAGCACCTATCTCTGGGGCGTGGCAGACAACCAGATTCTCGAGAGTTTCGCCTACCGCGGCGGCACCTACACCGAGCTGGCGCGTGCCGCCGAGGTACGCCTGCAGCGGGTGGACCTGCCCCAGGCGGTCGGCGAACCCTGTGGTGTGTTTGCCGAGAACACCGGCAACGTCACCGAGCTGCTGCCGGACTACCCGGCCCGCCTCGGCGACACCGGCAACTGCGACATGGGTGCCATGCTCGGCGGGCGCATTGTCAACCGCGGTGCGCTGAACGTGTTCTCGAACGTCGGCCCGGATCCGAAGAATGTCGAGCGCATCGATTACGTTTTCCCGACCGGTCTGGTCGCGCCACTGAGTGCCGAGGCGCTCGCGCGCTCGGGTCACCTCGTCGCCGAGAAACGGGGCAACAACCCGATCAAGGTCGCGGCGATCACAGCGCTGGACACCCGTGGTGAGCCCGCGGCGTACGGCCCGCTGGTGACGGTCGAGGCCGCAGGCTGCCCTCCGGGGCAGGTTTGCTACGGTGTCACACAACTCGAGCACCGCTACTCCTTCCTCCAGAACGCGTCCACCGGGCCCCAGGGCTTCGTGACGTTTCGCGACGGCGCGACCGAGCGCCTGGCGATGGCCCTGGTCACCAGCGACCGTCTGGGTCTCGGCACGGGCCAACGCTACTTCGGTTTCTCCTTCTTCGCCAGCGACGTGGACGCGGCACAGCACGACCTGCTGCGGCCCGACACCTTTCCGCGCGACACCGCAGACACGTTCATTCGCCCGGGCGACGGCGCGGATTTCTACGGCGGTGTTTCGGGCTGGTACGTACAGCAGGGTCTGGCCGACAGTGGGGCCGGCAGTCTGCTCTCGGGCGCGGTCTTTGTCGATCTGAACCAGAACGGCGAGCTCGACACAAACGAGGCCGCCATCGACGGCGCCACGGTGTCGTTGATCGCCGACACCAACGCGAATGGGCTGCACGACCCGGCGTTCGACACGGTCATTGCGTCGACAGAGTCTGCTGGGGACGGGGGCTTCGCATTCGTCGGCGTGCCGCCAGGCGTCTACTTCGTCGAGTTGGACGCGCAGGACCCGGACATTCCGCCTGGCTTGCAATTGCCAGCGGGCTCGAACCCGATTGTGGTGAACGTCACCTCGGGCGATCAGTCCGGGCTGAACTTCACGTTCCTCGCACCGCTCGGTGACGGTACCCGTCCGGTTGCCGTGGCGGACACCGCAACCAGCCCGCAAGACCAGGCCATCATCGTGGCGGTGCTCGCCAACGACATCGACCCGGTGGGCAGCGGCCTGACCCTGGTCAGTGCCAGTGGCGCGCAGAACGGCACGCTCACGCTGGTCGGATCGCAGGTGCAGTACACCCCGAACCCTGGCTTCATCGGCACTGACTCGTTTGTCTACGTGATGCAGGACGGCATCGCTCAGCAGGCGACTGGCACCGTGTCGGTCACGATGCTGCGGTTCAGTGACATCAACAACAACGGCATTGACGACTACATTGAATGCGGGTGCACCGACATCCGCCTGATCGCCGGCGTAGACGGCATCGGCGTCGGTGGTTTCGGCGCCGGCGTTCTGGTGGTTGCGGTGATTGGTGTGCGACTGCGCCGCCGCGCGCAGCTCGGAGACAGGCCATGAAGCAGCGTGCGAACGGAATCGGGACTGCCGCAGCGCTGGTTGCGTTGCTGTTGACGCCGCTGACAAGCGTTGCACAGGACTCGCCCGAAGACCGGAGCTTCGACCGGCGGTGGTACCTCGGCGCGGGCGCGGGCGCGACCCGGCTTGAACCCGAGCCACGCTCGACGTCGATGTCGATCGGGGACAAGAGCAGCACCAGTGGCAGCCTGTTCTTCGGGCGTGACATCAGCAAGCAGTTGAGCGTCGAAGGGCACCTCGCGACCCTCGGCGACGCGGGCGTCAACTTCCTTGGCGCGCCTGTCGGCGAACTCGACTACACGGTCGCGGGCATCAGTGCAATCCGCTACCTCGGCAACACCCGTGGTGCAGACGGCCCCAACACCTTCGACGACGAGGGGCTGTACCGGCGTGAGGGCTTGTCGTTCTACGCGCGCCTCGGCCTCGGTGGCATGCGCAACAGCAGCACAAACAACCTGCTGTACGAGACGCGCAACAACGTGCATGTGATGGGCGGCGTGGGGGCGGAGTACGGCTTCACCAACGGCTTTGCCGTGCGGCTGGAAGCGACCGCCTATGACACCGACGCGCGCGAACTCTCTCTGCGTGTGCTCAAGCGCCTGGGGTCCTCGTCGGCGTACGCGGGATCCGCACTGGCGGCCTTGCCGGCGGTGGTGCCCGTGCCGGCCGCAACGCCGACCCCCGTGCCGGCGCCGACAACGGCGGCGCCGCCGTTGTTCAGTTTTGACAACGTGCTCTTCGCGTTCGACAAGTCCGACATCAACCCGACGTACGCACGCGAACTCGAGAGCCTCGCCCGCGTGCTCAAGGACAATCCGGGTCTTCGGGTCGTGGTCGAGGGCCACACGGACGCCATCGGCAGCGAGGTCTACAACCAGGCCCTGTCTATTCGACGCGCTCGCGCTGTTGTGGACTATCTTTTCTCCATCGGCGTGACGGTTGACCAGCTCGAGGTACGCGGTTTCGGTGAAACCCGTCCAGTTGCTGACAACGCGACCCGCGCCGGACGGGCCCAAAATCGGCGCGTCGACGTTGTAAAACAACAATAGTCGGAACACCGGCGCACCGCGCCCCCTACGCGGTGCAATGCAGGTCGCATTTTTCGACACATCCCAACGCTCTCTCCACGCGTTACACTGCGCGTCCGTCTCAGCCGAGGCGGACGCTTTTTTTTGGAGTTGCCCAGTCATGCACGTGCTCATGGACATTCAAGTCTCGCCCGGGGGAGTCGGAACCTCCGTCTCGCCCTACATTGCCGAGTGCCAACGCATTTTCGAGGCCGCGGGGCTGACCTATCAGCTGCACGGCTACGGCACCAACGTGGAGGGCGAGTGGGACACGGTGCTGGCTGCGGTGAAGCAGTGTCATGAAACGCTGCATGAGTTGGGCGCGGTGCGCATCAGCAGTTACCTCAAGCTTGGCACCCGCGTCGACAAGGCGCAGAGCATGCAGGACAAGATCGACAGCGTCCGAGCGAAGCTCTGAAACGGCTTGCGCACATCGCCCGGCGTGAGCGCTTTGACCCGCCGGGGGTTGCTGCGGCGCTGTGCCTGATGCTGATCCTCGGCGTCAACCAGGTACTGATCAAACTCGTCAATGTCGGGCTGCAACCGGTGTTTCAGGCCGGATTGCGTTCCCTGCTCGCCATCGTACCGGTGGTTCTCCTGGCCCGGTGGTTTGACCGTTCGCTTGCCTTGCCGGCCGCCAGCCGCACCCCCGCGCTGATCTGCGGCCTGCTGTTTTCGGCCGAGTTCCTGCTCATGTTCCTCGCGCTCGATTACACCGCCGTGTCACGCGCGTCGATCCTGTTCTACACACAGCCGGTCTGGGTGGCGCTGGCAGCACACGTGCTGATTCCCGGTGAGCGCCTCGGCAGCGCGCAGGTCGCCGGCCTGTGTCTGGCGCTCGGTGGCGTGGTGCTGGCCCTCGCGGACCCGGTCGCTGCCGCCGATGTCGGGGTGCGCCTGGGGGACATCATGAGTCTGGCGGGTGCCTTGTGCTGGGCCGGCATCGCCATCGTGTTGCGCACCACTGCATTTGATCAGACCGGGCCTGAGATGCAATTGATCGTGCAGCTGGCCATCTCCGCGCTGGTGTTGCTCACGGCCTCACTGTTCTTCGGCCCGTGGGTCCGGGCGTTGACGCTCGCGCACGTCGGCATGATCGGTTTCCAGGTCATCGGTGTCGTGACCCTCGGTTTTCTCGGGTGGTTGTGGCTGGTGCGGATCTACCCGGCGTCCCAACTCGCCGCGTTCAACTTCCTCGTGCCGGTGTTCGGTGTGATAGGCGGTGTGCTCGTGCTGGGCGAACCGCTCAGCTGGCGTGTGATTGTGGCGCTTGCTCTGGTTGTCGCCGGCATTGCCCTGGTGAACCGAGGCGGCGCGCGCCGGTGAAACCGTTGTGCAGCCCGACCGGCGTGGGTGCTGTTGCAACCCGACTCGCCCGGGTCGACTGTGCCACACTGCGCGCTGGCTCCTCGGACGCGGCCCTGTGACTCCCCTCAACAACCGTCAGCTCGATATCCTGAAACAGGCACGGGAGCACGGGCGTGTGTGGGTTGACGAGCTGGTTCGGCAGTACGCCGTCACCCCGCAAACCGTGCGACGTGACCTCACGTTGCTCTGCGACCAGCGACACCTGGCGCGAACACACGGTGGGGCCATTCTCGCAGGCGGGTCGATGAACCTCGGCTACGGCGCGCGTCGCTTGCTTGCGCAGCAGGAGAAGGCGGCCATTGGCGCGCACGTCGCGCGTGAGGTGCCGGATGGGTCCAGCCTGTTCATCAACCTCGGCACCACCACCGAAGCGGTTGCGGGCGCGCTCTGCGCGCACGGTGGACTCATGGTGGTGACCAACAACCTCAACGTGGCCAACATTCTGGCGGACGGCAGCGATGCGGACGTCATCGTCGCCGGGGGCCAGTTGCGTCGCAGCGACGGGGGTCTGGTGGGTGAGGCGACCGCCGATTTCGTCCGCCAGTTCAAGGTCGATATCGGCATTATCGGCGCCTCGGCGATCGACCCCGATGGCTCGTTTCTCGACTACGACTACCGCGAGGTGCGCGTTGCGCAGGCGATCATGGCCAACGCACGGCGTGTCTTTCTGGTTGCGGACCACAGCAAGTTGGCGCGCGGTGCACCCGTGCGGATCGGTCACCTGGCAGACGTCGATGCGTTTTTCACCGACGCTGCGCTCAGCCCGGCACTGGTGGCCGACTGCCGGTCCTGGCAAACCACAGTGCACATCTGCGTGGCCGACGGCCCCGCTGAGCCCTGATTCCCCGAGTCTGACGCCGGGTGCGGCACCGGGGTTGGCGCGTCAGCCCGCGTGACGTCCGTGGCGCGCTGATGTTGGCGTTCGATCCCTGCGTGCAGCTCGGCCAAAACGGCCGGCTTTCTGCTTGACTAAATCGAAAATAAAAAGAACAATAAACGAATATTTCGAACATATACGAACATTCAACAGGACAAAGCAACATGGCGGTCACGGTCGATCTCGCGGTGATTGGGGGCGGTGTCAACGGGTGCGGCATTGCGCGCGATGCGGCCGGTCGGGGCCTGTCGGTCTACCTTTGCGAGAAGGGCGATCTCGCCAGCGGCACCTCGTCCACCAGCACGAAAATGATCCACGGCGGTCTGCGCTACCTCGAGCACTGTGCGTTCAGGTTGGTCCGCGAATCGCTGATCGAACGCGAGATCCTCTGGCGCGCGGCGCCGCACATCGCCGAGCCGTTGCGCATCGTGCTCCCGCACCACACGGGGCTCCGTCCGGCGTGGCTCATCCGGCTCGGCCTGTGGCTCTACGATCACATCGGTGGCCGCAAGCTCCTGCCACCGACCGCTTCGGTGGATCTCGGCTCCGACCCTGTTGGCGCGCCGCTCGTAGCCGGCTTCACACGGGCCTTCGAGTACTCGGATTGCTGGGTCGACGATGCGCGCCTGGTGGCGCTCAATGCGGTGCATGCAGCAGAGCTCGGCGCCCGTGTCGAAACCCGCACCGAAGCCGTTGCGCTGCGCTGTGAAGCGGGGATCTGGCACCTCACCGTGCGTGCTGCTGACGGCAGCACACAGGACATCACCGCACGCGCTGTGGTGAACGCAGCGGGCCCCTGGGTGGCACGGGTGCTCAAAGGCACCGCGCAGCGCGAATCCCGGTCGAGCGTGCGCCTGGTGCGCGGCAGCCACATTGTCGTGCCGCGACTGCACCACGACCCACGGGGTTTCCTGTTTCAGAACGCTGACGGGCGCGTGATGTTCGTGCTGCCCTACGAGGACGACTTCAGCCTGATCGGCACGACGGACATCGACCACGCCGGCGACCCGGACGGGGTTGCGGTCGAAGAAGATGAAGTGGCCTACCTGTGTGACGCCGTGAGCGCGTACCTCAAGACACCGGTGTCACCAGACGACGTCGTGCACAGCTTCGCCGGGTTGCGGCCGCTCTACGACGACGGCAGCAGCGCTGCGCAAGAGGCCACCCGTGACTACGTGTTCGAACTCGATACCGACGCGGGTGCGCCCTTGCTCAGCATCTTCGGTGGCAAGATCACGACGTATCGGCGGCTGTCACTCGAGGCGATCGAACGGCTGGCGCCCCACCTGGGCGCCCTGGGTGCACCGTGGACCCAGGACACACCGCTGCCCGGCGGTGACTTCCCGGTGCGTGGGCGTGCTGCGCTGACCGCCGCTGCGGTCAACCGCTACAGCGATCTGGACCCCGGCATCGTCGCCCGCTTGATTCGGCAGTACGGCACCCGCATTCACCGTCTGCTCGACGGCGTCAGCGCGCCGGAGGGGCTCGGCCGGGATTTCGGCCACGGTTTGTACCAGGTCGAAGTGGACTACCTGCTCGACACGGAGTTCGCGACGACTGCAGACGACATTCTCTGGCGGCGCACCAAGCTCGGTTTGCGGTTCGAAACCGACCAGGTGCACGCGCTCGCGGCGTACTGTGCGCGCCGATCGGCATGCGCACCCGAGCGTGTGCGGGCGGCGAGCTGAGCGGTTCGGCACCGTGAGCACAGGGGCGCTGCCATCAGGCGTCGGGTCACGGTAGGCTTGCGTTGACGGCGAGGGCGCGCAGACACCCCGCGCCGCCGAATTCACGACACCCGGAGACAGCCATGGGCTCACTGATTTTGGCCATTGACCAGGGCACGACGTCGAGTCGTGCCATCGTGTTCGACGCAGACTTGCGCGCACGCGGTTCGGGTCAGCAGGAATTCGACCAGCATTACCCCGCCTCCGGCTGGGTCGAACACGAGCCCGAAGACCTCTGGCAAACGGTGTTGGCCACCTGCCGGGCTGCCATGGCCGATGCCGGCGTGAGCGTTGACGATATCGCGGCCATCGGCATCACCAACCAGCGCGAAACGACACTGGTGTGGAACCGCCACACCGGTGAGCCGATTCACCGCGCGATCGTCTGGCAGGACCGGCGCACCTCCGACTGGTGCGCTGCACAGAAGGCCGAGGGTGTCGAGGCCGATGTCACGGCGCGGACCGGCCTGTTGCTCGACCCCTACTTTTCAGCGACCAAGGTCGCCTGGCTGCTGGACAACGTCGACGGTGCGCGTGCCGCTGCGGCGCAGGGCGATCTGTTGTTTGGTACCGTGGACAGCTACCTGATCTGGCGGCTGACTGGCGGCGCAGTGCACGCGACCGACGCGACCAACGCCAGCCGCACCATGCTCTACAACATCCACACCGGCGACTGGGACGACGAACTGCTGCAAGTGTTCTCGGTCCCGCGCAGCATGCTGCCGGAGGTGCGCGATTGCGCTGGCGATTTCGGCACAACGCAAGCCGAGCACTTCGGCCGGCCGCTGCCCGTACTGGGTGTTGCCGGCGATCAACAGGCCGCCACCATCGGACAGGCCTGTTTTGAGCCCGGCATGCTGAAGTCGACCTACGGCACGGGCTGTTTTGCCTTGCTGAACACCGGCGGCACGGCGGTGGCTTCCAGCAACCGCCTGCTGACCACTGTGGCCTACCAGTTTGACGGGGTGCCGACCTATGCGCTGGAAGGCGCCATCTTCGTGGCGGGGGCCGCCGTGCAGTGGTTGCGTGACGGCCTTGGTCTGATCGGGTCGGCGAGCGAGTCCGGCGAGCTCGCGCGCGCCGCAGACGCATCGCAGTCCGTCTACCTCGTGCCGGCTTTCACCGGTCTCGGCGCCCCGTGGTGGGACGCGGACGCGCGCGGTGCCCTGATCGGACTGAACCGCAACACCGGCCCGGCTGAACTGGCCCAGGCCACGTTGCGCTCGGTGGGCTACCAGACGCGGGACCTGCTGGACGCGATGCGCGGGGATTGGGAGGGTGCTGGCGACACCGTGCTGCGGGTGGACGGTGGCATGTGCGCATCGGACTGGACGATGCAGTTTCTCGCCGATGTGCTTGACGCGCCCGTGGACCGACCGGCACAGATGGAGACCACGGCAGTCGGCGCGGCCTGGCTGGCCGGGCGCGCCGCGGGCCTCTGCGCTGCCCCCGACGCCGTTGCCGAGCGCTGGCGTGCCGAACGGCGCTTCACGCCGGCAATGCCGGCCGCGGAGCGCGAAGCCCTGTACGCCGGGTGGCGGGATGCGGTTGCTCGGACGCTGTCGGACCGTACCTGATCACCGTTTCGGTGACACAGTGCCGGATCTCATTCGTGTCGGTATTTGACTGCTATATTCAGGTCAGTCGGTTGTGACAGACCTGTAACGCAACCCGGTTGCCGACACGGAGAGATCCGATGCAGCGATTTCTTGCGCTGGCCTGCGTGGCGCACACCCCCGCCGCGCTGGCGAGTGACCCCCACCTGCCGTTCTGGCACCTCAGTGCGCACGGCGACAGCATCGTCCTGATCTGCCTCGGGCTCTGGATTGTGCGACGTCAGTGCATGAAGGCCCTCTACCCGGAAACACCGAAACGCAACCGCCGCGGCGCGGGGGCGGGGGGGTTGATGGGCAGCAGGCAGGCCACACCGCGTCCGCTCCTCGCGGCGCAGCTTGCGTCGTTTCGAAGCTGGGTTCGCAGCCAGTTCCACACGCGCTGAACGGCTACGCCGGGCCACCCTCGGTACCGGAAGACTACCGGTTGCGCTGATCCACAGCGCCACGTAGAGTAAAAGCGACCCGTGCTCTGGCCGTCGTAATGCCCCGTCGACTTCTCGCCGTTTTCGCCCTGCTGGCCCTGTCCGGGTCCGTGTTCGCGGCGGCGGCTGCGCCTGCAAGCGGCTTGCTGGTCGGCGCCCTGAGTATCGCCGTGGCTGTGGTGTGGTTCGGTATTCGCCAGCTCGCCGATCAGCTCCATCGGCGCAAATCGCGCAACAGCCGCCGCTGAGGGGCGTTGCAGCGGCGCTCTGCCGGGGCAACGGTCCCGTGCAATGCACCCCAAACGGCTCACCCATGATCAACAAGCTCACCGACTGGTGGCACAACGCCACCGCCGCGTCAACGGACGACCCTGACCCCGAACATGCCGTGCGCCGTGCCACAGCGGCCCTGATGATTGAGATCAGCCGCAGCGACACCGAGATCGCTGAGAGCGAGCGGGCCAAGATCGCCGCACTCGTTCAGGCGCGTTTCGCGCTCAGCGACGCGGCGCTCGACACCCTCGTGGGCGAAGCCGACGACGCGGTGGAGAACGCGGTGTCCTTGGTTGAATTCAGCCGGGTGCTCGTTGACGAACTCGATACCGAGGCGCGCGGTCGGGTGGTCGACCTGCTCTGGGAGGTCGCGCTGGCGGACGGGTCGATCGACCGTTACGAGGATTACTACATCCGCAAGATCGCCGACCTGTTGTATGTGTCGCACGCGCGTTTCATCCAGGGCAAGCTGCGCGCCACGGGCGAGGGCTGAGCGCGATCGCTGTCGGCACCGCCCGGCTGCCCCCAGCTCGTTGGTGTTCACATGTTGGTCTGGTATTCGCTAGGGCCTATGCCGTACCGGGGCGCCGTGCGCCCTGCCAGGCGGTGTCAGCACAGTGAACGGAACGGACTTCATACGACTGGACCTGCAGCTCCACGATGTCGACGACCGGCGCTCGGGCCGGCGTGTGGTGCGGTGCAGTTGGCCGCACGGCGCAACGGCGGAGGACATGGCGCTGCGTGTGTTGGCGTCCTGTTCGCTTGCGGGTGAGCGCTGTGTGGTGCCCGCCGGCATGCGCTCGGGGCCACGGCCGGACGTTGCGCACATGGCGAACTGTGGCAGCGTGGCCCGCTGGACGTGCATCGAACCCGACGCCGTGACACCGGTGCTTCACGCCGCTCGCCACGCCTCAGACGTGCTGGTGCTCTTTCGCACACCGGAGCGGGCCTGGCGGTGGTGGCGGGGTGCCCAGCGCCGCCTGTGCCGCGTGCCCGGCTTGTCGGTCGAGGCGGTGAGCAACGGCGGGCTCCCGAGTCTGGCGAGCCACCTCGAGGCGCGCATGGCGGCGCACTGCACGCTGGACGGCAACGCCTGCGTGTTGTGCCTCGCGAACGATGTGGTGTCGATCGAAACGCACACGCTCCACGACTCGGTGACCGCACCGACCCTGGCCATGAGGGCATAGTCCGCCCGGCACAGGTATGCTGCAGCGTCGCGCCCGACCGGGCCGCCGCGTTGGAGTGAAGCAACATGTCGGAACTGGTGTCCTTGCCGATGTACGATTGGCCGGAGCTGCGGGATCCCATCGATGCGTTGTACGGCCGTCTGCGTCACGCACTGCGCTCGGCGGGTTTCGACGCGCCCGCCACACTGAACCGTGTCGATGAGAATCTGACCGTGTGGCGATCGAATGCGCTGTTGTTGTCCCAGACCTGTGGCTTGCCGTACGTCACGGCCTTGCGGGACCACGTCACGTTGATAGGAACTCCGCGGTTCGCTGTCCGCGGATGCGATAACGGACACTACGCCAGCGCGATCGTGGTTCGCCACGACACCGGCGGCGACGGGGCAAACGACGTGCGCGGTCTGCGCGCGGTCGTCAACGGACCCGATTCCCAATCGGGCTTCGCCGCGTTGAATCACGTGGTCCTGCGCGCGGGCGGTGGCACCGACTTCTTCGCCTCGTGCGCCGTGAGCGGCAGCCACCGCGCGTCTGCAGCAGCCGTCGCGCGCGGCGAAGCCGACGTCTGTGCCATCGACCCGGTCTCCTGGCAACTAATACAAGACTGGGATAGCGAGGTTGCCGCGCGCCTGCGCGTGATCACCTGGAGCGATCGGGTGCCGGCGCTGCCGTTGGTCACCGCACACACCCGCAGTGACGATGACTGCGCGTTGTTGGCGGCGGCGGTGCGCCGCGTGTTCGAGGATCCCGAGAGCCGCGACAGCCTGTACCTCAACGGCCTCGAACCCCTCGTGGACGCCGACTACGACATTATCGCCACCGACTGGGATACCCAGCGTCAACGGGGCCTCATCGCCTGACCTGTGCACGTGGATGCCCTGACTGGTCGGGCTTTCACGTTCTCGCGTACACTTTTCGCGAATTCGGAACGTCGGGGTGCTGCGATGGGCAAAACGGTATTCACGGGGCTGTCCGTGGTGGCGGCGCTCGCGGCTCTGCTGGCCGTGTTCTGGTTGCCGGCGCTGTGGTTGACCGCGCTGTGCCTCGCACTGCTCCTGGTTGCCCACCACGACTACCACCAGACCGGCCACGCGCTGTGGCGCAACTTCCCGGTGCTCGGCCGTGGCCGCTGGGTCATGGAGTTCTTGCGGCCGTTCTTTCGTCAGTACTTCGGTGAGTCCGACACTGACGGTGCGCCGGTCAACCGCATCTTCCGCTCGGTCGTCTACCAGCGTGCCAAGGGCGCACGTGACACCACGCCACTCGGCACCCGCTTCGACACCTACCGAGAAGGCTACGAGTGGATTGCCCATTCGCTCAGCGCGGCACACGGACCGGACATCGCCGACATGCGCGTGCAGATCGGTGGTCCGGCATGCACCCAACCCTACCGCGCGAGTGTCATGAACATCTCGGCGATGAGCTACGGCTCGCTGAGCGAGAACGCGGTGCGTGCGTTGAACGGCGGGGCGGCGAAAGGCGGATTCGCACACAACACCGGGGAGGGTGGGATCAGCCCGTTTCACCTGGAGCCCGGTGGCGACCTGATCTGGCAGATCGGCACCGGTTACTTTGGCGCACGCACGGTTGACGGCGCTTTCGACCCCGAGGCGTTCGCGGCCAACGCGCAGCGCGACACCGTACGCATGATCGAAATCAAGTTGTCGCAAGGGGCCAAGCCCGGCCACGGCGGCATTCTGCCGGCAGCCAAGAACACCGCCGAAATCGCCCGCATTCGGGGCGTCGAGGCCGGCACCTCGGTGCTGTCTCCCCCGGGGCATTCGGCCTTCGATTCCCCCGAATCGATGATGCACTTCGTGGCCGAGCTGCGTCGCTTGTCGGGCGGCAAACCCGTCGGTATCAAACTCTGCATCGGCGAGCCGGCCGAGTTCGTCAACCTGTGCGCCGCCATGCGTGACACCGGCACTGCGCCCGACTTCGTGACAGTCGACGGCGGCGAGGGCGGCACCGGTGCGGCGCCGCTCGAGTTCTCCAACTCGGTGGGTATGCCGGTGCGAGACGCGCTGGCCCTGGTGCACGATTGCCTTGTCGGGTACGGCTTGCGTGACCAGGTGCGGGTGATCGCGTCCGGCAAGGTCTTCTCGGCCTTCCATGCCGTGCGACTGCTGTGCCTCGGCGCCGATGCCGTGAACAGCGCGCGCGCGATGATGCTCGCACTTGGTTGTGTGCAGTCGCTGATCTGCAACACCAACGAGTGCCCCACGGGCATTGCAACACAGGACCCACACCTCACGCGCGGCCTCGATGTCGCAGACAAGGCCGAGCGCATTGCGCGCTACCACAGCGCCACCGTGAAAGCGATGTCCGAGCTGATTGGCGCAGCCGGTCTCAGCAGCACCGCGCAGTTGCACCGTGCGCACCTGTTCAGGCGGGTCGATCAGCACGCTGTCAGCCGGTACAGTGACATCTACCCGCCGGTGGAGCCGGGCAGCTTCCTCGACGGCCGCGCGCCCGAGCTGTACCGGGCGATGGTCGAACAGGCTACACCCCACACCTACTTCGCCGAGGCTGCAACGGCATGAGTACCACAACGCAAAGGGCGGCCGACCTCCTGGTTCGCGCGCTGGAAGCCGAGGGCGTCGAATACCTGTTCGCGGTGCCCGGCGAAGAAAACCTCGACGTGCTCGATGCACTGCACGGGTCGTCGATCGAGCTGGTGCTGACGCGCCACGAGCAGGGTGCCGGTTTCATGGCCGCGACGTACGGCCGGCTGACCGGCAAGCCCGGCGTGTGCATGGCGACGCTCGGACCGGGGGCCACCAACCTCGTGACACCGGCCGCCTACGCCCAGCTCGGTGGCTTCCCGTTGGTGGTAATCACGGGTCAGAAACCGATCCTGCACTCCAAACAGGGTCAATTCCAGATTGTCGACGTGGTCTCTCTGTTCGACCCGATCAGCAAGTTTGCCCGTCAGATTGTGCACGGCAGCAGTGTGCCGGCACTGGTGCGCGAGGCCTTCAGGCGCGCCGAGGAAGAGCGCCCCGGCGCCGTCCTGCTTGAACTGCCCGAAGACATTGCGGCAGAAACCACCGACGATGCCGTGTTCCGCGCGAGTGACCGGCGTTACGCAACCGCCTCGGCGGACGTGATTGCCCGTGCCGCCGAGGCAATCAAAGCCGCAGAGCGGCCACTGTTGTTGGTCGGTGCCGGGGCAAACCGCAAACACGCGCGCCAGGCACTGCGGGATTTCGTCGCGCACACCGGTATGCCGTTCTTCACCACGCAGATGGGCAAGGGCGTGATCGACGAACGCAACCCGCTGTGCCTGGGCACGGCGGCCCTGTCCGACGGCGACTACCTGCACTGCGCAATCGACCGCGCCGATCTGATTGTCAACGTCGGCCACGACGTGGTGGAGAAACCGCCGTTCTTCATGCAGCACGGTGGCAAGACGGTCGTTCACATCAACTACTGTTCGGCGCAGGTCGACGCGGTGTATTTCCCGCAGATCGAGGTCGTGGGCGACTTGCAAACCGCCGTCGAGGACCTCGCGGTGGCGCTAGGGCCGCTGTCGCACGACACAAGCTATTTCGATCGTGTGCGCGCCGAAGTGGAATCGCACGTGCTCGAGGGCACCGCCGCCGACCGCTTCCCGATGATTCCCCAGCGCGTGGTTGCGGACCTGCGCGCGTTGATGGGCAACACCGACATGGTGGCGCTCGACAACGGCATCTACAAGATCTGGTTTGCGCGGAACTACAAGGCCTACGCGCCCAACACCGTGCTGCTGGACAACGCACTCGCGACCATGGGGGCGGGCTTGCCATCTGCGATGATGGCTGCGCTGCTCTACCCTGAGCGACGCGTGATTGCGGTCTGCGGTGACGGTGGCTTCATGATGAATTCGCAGGAGCTCGAAACCGCGATACGACTGAAACTGAGCCTCGTCGTGATCGTGCTGAACGACAACGCCTACGGCATGATTCGCTGGAAACAGCGCGCGGCGGGTTTGCACGATTGGGGGCTGGCTTTCAATAACCCGGATTTCGTGCGTTACGCCGAGAGCTACGGCGCGCACGGGCACCGCGTGTCGGCTGCGGCAGAGCTTGTGCCCACGGTTGAGGCAGCACTCGAGCAGGGCGGAGTGCACCTGATCGATGTGCCTGTGGACTATAGCGAAAACCAGCGCGTGCTGGTTGACGAACTCAGCGCCAAGGCCTGCCTACTCTAGCCGCGTCGGCGGCCCCAACGGAGGGTGTGGTTCTGTGTTCGCCGCGCAAAAGCCGGTATTCTCCCGGCTTTGCCTGTATCCAGTGACCCGCATGAGCTCGCTTTTCAGTCCCATCACCGTTCGCGGTACCACGTTCCCCAACCGTGTCGCGGTGTCACCGCTGTGTATGTACTCCGCGATAGACGGCCTGGCGCAGCCCTTTCACTTTGCGCACTTGAGTACCTTTGCTCGGGGCAAGGCGGGCCTGGTATTCGCCGAAGCGACTGCGATCGAGCCTGCAGGCCGGATCACGCCGGCGTGCCTTGGCATCTGGTCAGATGAACACGCGGCTGCCCTCAAGCCGGTCACGGCCTTCATCGAATCGATGGGCTGTGTCCCGGGCATCCAGTTGGCTCACGCTGGCCGCAAGGCGGCGTGCACGCCGCCCTTCGCCGGCGGCGGCAAGCCGTTGGATGCCGCCGACCCGCACGCCTGGCCGGTTGTCGGCCCGGGCGTCGAACCGGTTGGTCCGGGGTTCCAGGCACCCCGGCAACTGTCAGAGGCCGATATCGACGGCTTGGTCGCAGCCTTCGCCGACGCGGCCGCGCGGTCGCTGGACGTCGGCTTCAAGGTGATCGAGGTGCACGGTGCGCACGGCTACCTGTTGCACAGCTTTCTCTCGCCGCTCTCCAACACGCGCAACGACCAGTACGGCGGCGACCTCGAGGGCCGTATGCGATTCCCGCTGGCGGTGTGCGACGCCGTGCGAAAGCGGATTGGCGAAGAGGTACCGTTGTTCTTCCGTGTGTCAGCCGTGGACGGCCGCGAGGGCGGGTGGACACTCGACGATTCGGTCCAGCTCGCTCAGGCACTCCAAACCGTCGGCGTCGACGTGGTCGACTGCTCGTCCGGTGGCATCGCCGGCGCGCCGCGTTTTCGCCAGACTGACGACAACAAGCCGCTGGACAAGCATTCAGCACGTCAGCCGGGGTTCCAGGTGCCCTACGCTGAGCGCATCCGCGAGGAGGTGGGTATGCAGACGATGGCGGTCGGTGTGATCATCGACGCCGCCCAGGCCGAGGAGATCGTGTCCACCGGTCGGGCCGATTTCGTTGCGCTCGGGCGCGAAATCATGCATAACCCGTTCTGGCCGCTGCACGCGGCACATGCACTCGGTGCCGACCCGGACTTTGCACTGTGGCCACCGCAATACGGTTGGGCGGTGGACCGGCGCGATCAGATCTTGCGGCAGGTGTGACGCCGGGCGCTCGGTGCGTGACGCGGTCGCCCCAGATCGCTTGCAGGCGTGCATCGCGGCCGCAGCGGTAGCGGTAGAACTGGTAGCGCACCGAGTGGTTCTTGTAGTAATCCTGGTGGTAGCTCTCTTTCCCGGCGATCGGGAAGAATTCCGCGCGAGGGAGAATCTGAGTCACCACGGTCTGGTTGCTGAATTCGTCGGCGACGGCCTGTCTGGAGGCTTCCGCGGCGGCTGATTCGCTGTCGTCACCGACAAAGATCGCCGCCCGGTACTCGTGCCCCTTGTCGCAGAACTGGCCACGGTCGTCGAAGGGGTCGATGTTGACCCAGTAGTGGTCCAGCAGGCCCTGGTAGTCGATTTTCTCCGGGTCGTAGGTGACAAGCACCGCCTCGTAGTGGCCGTCGTGAGCGCCCTGGTAGGTGGGTTGTGGGTGCGTGCCGCCGGTGAAACCGGAGACCACATCGACCACGCCGTCGAGTTTCTCGAAATCCGACTCCATGCACCAGAAGCATCCGCCGGCGAAGATCGCCGTGGGCAGGGCGGGGGTGTTTGCCGATACCGAGCCGATACCGAGCAGGCAGAGCGTCAGGATCAATGCGCGCATTGTGTTGGTCTCCGAATGGGCCCGCTGCGAGTGCGTCTGCCCGGGTGATCAGGTCGGGGTGTGGTCTCACACCCTTGTCACTGTGATGCATGCTGTCGATCGGGGTTCAGTTGACCGGTGCAACTGCGTGGTACCCCCTACGGGCTGATGCGCTGTAGCGGAGCGAACAGGGTTTGCAACGCCGCCCTGCGCTGGCAGCGTCAGGCTGTGGCGCGCACGAAGGTGCCCTGATCGGAGTCGAACTCGGCTGACAGAAAGCGGCCACCGTAGGCATAGCCCTGCGGCGTGGTGTTTCCGTGAGTCAATTCGACGACGGCACAGACACCGTCTGCGTCGAGCCGCACCACAGTGGCGTGGTGCAGCACCGACGCGCTTTCGAACGAGACCCCGACCGGCGACATGTCGACGACGGTGGCGGGCGTGCGACGGGGCGGCCAGCCGACGCTAATGGTGGCGTGCGTCGGCCGGTGCAGTCGGCTGGCCTGACGACGGCGCCGGGTGTCCTGCAGCTCAGGCGGCGGCGTGAGCGGGCTGTCGCAACGGCTGCAACGTGGGGCCGGTGTGGACGGGATGCGCAACGGTGACAGGGCGCAGTAGGGGCAGGCCGGTGCGGCTTTGTTCGCTTCCTGCGCCGCCTGGGCGGCTCGCACGGCCTCGGCGTGTACCCGTGTGTCCTGCTCCAGGGCGCGCAGTGCACCGTGGTGGCTGTGGGCCGCGAGCAGCTCGAGGTAGCGCGCGCGGGTCGTCGGGTCGGCGAGGGTGGTGTGCGCGCGTTCGATCAGGGCGGCGTTGCGCGCTTGGGCGGGCGTGTTCGCGGCCCAGGATCGCGCCGCGTTGAGCAACGCGGTCTCGGCGTCGAGTTGGAGCATCAGGACCCGCGCGTAGTGGCGGCGGTTGATGTTGCCGTGCCGCGCGGTGGCTGCGTGCGCGGCGTACGTGGACACTGGCCCGGTGCCGATCGAGGCCGGGAAGAGGCCACGTTCGACGAGCGCACGGTTCTCTCGCGCCCGTTCGGTCGGGTCCATCAGTCGGCGGTAGGCCTGGTTGATCAAGCTCGCCTGGTCGGTGTCGCCACCGAGGTCGGGGTGAAACCGAAGCTGTTGCATCAAGGTGCGGTAGATGCGCGTGATCAGCGCGGGTGGGGCTTCAGGTTGAATGCGCAGCAATCGATAGCTGTTGCGTCGGTTGTCCATGCACGGTCGTGAGGCGGCGGATTGTCAGCCGCTAGCGGCGCCCGCCCGTGCGCGCTGAAGTCAGATCCGACCGCAAAACGTGGCGCTGTGTCCGTTTTGCGAACCCTGTCTCACTCCTGGAGTTCAGGCAGGTTCCGGTAGAGCTCGAGCGCCTCGGGATTGGCGAGTGCGTGGACGTTTTGAATCGGTCGGTTATGGACCACGTCGCGGACCGCAAGCTCGGTGATCTTGCCTGATTTCGTCCGCGGGATGTCGTCGACGGCCAACACGATGGCCGGGACGTGCCGGGGCGACGCACCCGTGCGAATGACCGACTTCACCTCGGCGATCAGCGCTTCGGTCAGGCTGTTGCCCTCGGCGAGGCGAACGAACAGCACGAGACGGGTGTCCGCGTCCCAGTCCTGACCGATCACGAGTGCCTCAACGATCTCCGGCACGCGTTCGACCTGCTCGTAGATCTCGGCCGTCCCGATCCGCACACCGCCGGGGTTCAGCGTGGCATCGGATCGCCCGTAGAAGACCATGCCGCCGTTTTCGGTCAACGTCACGTAGTCGCCGTGGTGCCAGACATTGTCAAACCGCTCGAAGTAGGCCGCGTGGTAGCGGCTGCCGTCGCTGTCCCGCCAGAAACCGGTGGGCATCGACGGGTGGGCGTTGACGCACACGAGCTCACCAGGTTCGCCGACCAGCGGCGCGCCTGTGGCGTCGAAGACCTGCACATCAAGGCCGAGTGCGCGTTTCTGACACTCGCCCCGAAACACCGGTCCGATCGGGTTGCCGGCGAGAAAGCAACCAACGATGTCGGTGCCGCCTGCGACAGACGACAAACACACGTCGGCCTTCCAGTTCTCGTAGACATAGTCGAAAGCGTCCGGCGCGAGCGGTGATCCGGTGGAAAAAACGGCGCGCAAGGCGCTGAAATCACGTCCGCTGGCCGGGGAGATATCGGCTTTGCTGCACGCGTCGAGGTATTTGGCTGAGGTGCCGAAATGGGTGACACCTTCGTTCGCCACGAGATCGGCAAGCCGATACCCGTTCGGGTAGAAGGGGTTGCCATCGAACAACACCAGCGTCACACCCGAGGCGAGTGCGCTGGTGAGCCAATTCCACATCATCCAGCCGCAGGTGGTGAAATAGAACAGCCTGTCACCCGGTTTCAGGTCACAGTGAAGCTGATGTTCCTTGACGTGCTGGAGCAGCGTGCCACCGACACTGTGGACGATGCACTTCGGCTTGCCGGTGGTGCCAGAGGAAAACAGGATGTACAACGGGGCGGCGAACGCGACCCGGGTGTATTCCAACGGCGCCTCCGCGTAGGGCGCGACGAAAGCGTCCATCGACAGGGCGTCGTCGTCCTCGAGTGACAGCGGTGCGTCGAGCTGCTGGACCACGACGAGCTTCTGCACCGTGGGCAGAGCGCGTCTGAGCTCCAGTGCGTTGTCCAGTGTGGTGAAGGTCTTGCCGTTGTATTGGTAGCCGTCACAACACAACAGCAGTTTGGGTTCGATCTGGCCGAAACGGTCCAGCACCCCACTGACGCCGAAATCCGGTGAACAGGACGACCAGACGGCGCCGAGGCTGGTCGCCGCCAACATGCCAACCACGGCGTCCACCGAGTTCGGCAAAATGGCTGCGACCCGGTCACCCGTCTCGATACCCTCGGCGCGCATGGCTTGTTGCAAGCGTGACACGCGCTCGGCCAGTTTCGCCCGGCTCAGCTGCCAGTGTTTGCCGTCCTCCGACACGCTGATCAGGGCGGGGTCGGAGCCGTCACCTGCAAGCAGGTTTTCGGCAAAGTTCAGGTTGCTGTCAGGGAAGAATCGGCAGTCCTTGAGGTGCGCCCCCTGCTTGATCACGGTGTCACCGGCTTCGCCGATGATGCCGCAGTGGGTCCACACGGATTGCCAGAAGGACTCCGGTTGCTCGATTGAGTAGCGGTGCAAGCGGTCGTAGTCCAGCGGATCGTCCAGACCCACACGGGCCGCAAACGCGGCCAGGTTGGTTGTCTCAATCCGGTCTTGGCTGGGGCGCCAGAGTGGGTCGTTCATCGCAGTGTTCGCTGTGTTTCCGGTCCGCCGGGTCGTCGTCAAGGCCGAGGTGTCGCCTCAGCCGCGCAGTTCACGCACCCGGGTGAACACATCCAAATCGCTCGCCGAGGTCATGTCAAGCGTCGCGCGGATCTCCTGGGAGTCGGGGCGGAGAAACGGGTTGGTTTCCAGTTCCTGCTGCAGGCTTGTCGGCACTGTGGGCTGACCTGCGGCGTGCAGCGCCCGCGCCGTCTCCATGCGCTCGACCAGGGCTGCATTACCCGGTTCCCATTGCAAGGCGTGCTCGCCGTTTTCAACGGTGTATTCGTGCCCGACGTACACGGTGGTGTCGCCGGGAAGCGCTCGGATTTTCTGCAGGCTGCTCCACATGTCTGCCGGGCTGCCTTCGAACAGCTTGCCACAGCCCAACGAAAAGAGCGTGTCACCTGCGAACAACACGCGGGCGTCCGGCAGGTAGTACACAATGTGGCCCAGCGTGTGTCCGGGCGTGTCGACGACGGTTACGGCGTGGCCGTACAGGTCAAACGTGTCACCCTCGGCCACCTGCCGGGTCAGTCCGTCGATCTTGTCGGCCTCGGCACGTGGCCCGATTACCTCGCAGCCGAACCGCTCGTACAGGCTGGCGATGCCCTCGACGTGGTCGTAGTGGTGGTGGGTGATCAGCAGTGTGTCGAGCCGCCACCCTCGCTGGTCCAGCGTGGCGTGCATGGCCTCGGCCTCGGGTGCGTCGACGGCCGCGGTCCGTCCGCTCACCGCATCGTGAACGAACACACAGAAGTTGTCGTCTCGCGCACCGATCTGGACAAATTCGAGCTCAGACAAGTCGCTGCTCTCTCGCGTGGGTCTGGCGGCAGTTTATCGACAAACCCCGCCCAGTTGAACCGGCGGTCTCGCGGTCGCTGTGGCATGCGTCACACGCCAGCGTGTGCCCGGGGTGGGGCGTGTGGGAGAGGGTCGGACGGCGCGCGATCGCACTCGATCGGCGCAATGGGCCTGCGGTGGGCAGTGTGTCGTGCGGAGCTGCGGGTGGTGCGGGCTCAGGCGGCCTTGTCTGCGCCGTCCGGACTGTTGGCCGTGCCCACGCGGTTGCGGCCGTTCTGTTTGGCCTCGTACAACGCGTCGTCGGCACGCTTGATCAGCTCGTTCATGTTCGGCGCGTCGACGCACTCCTCGGCGACGCCGAAGCTGGCGGTCACCACCCCGGAGCTCGCCAGAACGTGCTCCATGGCGAGGTTTTCCACGGCGCTGCGCATGTGCTCGGCCGCGACGGCACCGCCGTCTACACCCACTTCGGGGAGGATCACGAGGAACTCCTCGCCGCCATACCGGTAGACGCTGTCGGCACTGCGCACCGCAGACTTCAGCGCGTTGGCGACTGCGACCAGAGCGTCGTCGCCCATCTGATGGCCGTAGTGGTCGTTGTACTTCTTGAAGTTGTCCACGTCGACCAGGGCGACCGAGAACGGGCGTTTGTAGCGACGCGCCCGCTCGGTGATCTTCATCAGCTCTTCGTCCATGGATCGCCGGTTGCCGATACCCAGCATCGGGTCGACGCGGGTGAGTTCCATCAGGCGCTGATTGACTTCGTGCAATTCGATGGTGCGCTCGGTGACAGCCAACTCGAGGTTGTCTTTCTGAAACTCGAGGTCTTGCGCATGCGCGCGCAGCAGGTCGGATTGGGTTGCGACGCCGGCCAGGCGACCTTCGTCGTCGACGATGACCATACGGCGGATGCGTTTCGCGTGAGCAAGCTCAACGGCTTCGTTGCAGCTGGCGTTGACGTGCAGGGTGATCAGACCGGGTGACATCACCTCGCGCAGCTCCGGCGCGTCGTCGTCGCGCAGCAACTGGGCCGCGAGTCGGGTCATGTCCCGTTCGGTGATCACGGCGATCGGGTGTTCGTCTTCCACGACCACGATGCAGGACAGTCGGGATTCGTGCATCTTGCTCGCGACGTCGAAGAGGGGGGCATCGGGCGAGACCGTCGCCACCGACGCGGTCATGAAATCTTTTATCGGTAAACTGCTCACGTGCCCAGCCATGGTCTGCTTGCGAGATAGGTGAGTTAGCGACACAACTTCCCGATTGTTGAACGTTGATTCCACGTATTGCCTGAATTTCACACTTATTAATGCAGCTGCACGGTGTGTGTGTGGACCGGATTGCGCGTCTTACCATCCGTGAACGTATGAAAAATCCCGGGGTCCGAATGACCCGGAGCTGTGCGGGCGGTCAGCTCTGCTCCTCGTCCGTTCGCCGTACCCGCCCTCGCGGTGTGTTCGAGTGCAAAAAAAGCCGGCCCGTGAGGGGCCGGCTTGGCGGGGCGTCCGCACGAGATCGGACGCCGTCCCGGGTGACAAAACCCGCCGTCAACCGTTGGCGCGCCGTTCCTTGGTCTCGGCTATCACGGCCTCGGCGACGTTTGCCGGGCACTGTGCGTAGTGCGAGAACTCCATGGAGAACTGGCCACGACCCGAGGTCATGGTACGCAGGTCGCCGATGTAGCCGAACATCTCGGACAGCGGCGCTTTCGCCTTGATGCGCACGCCCGTTGGGCCGGCGTCCTGGCCTTCGATCATGCCGCGACGGCGGTTGAGGTCACCGATCACGTCGCCGACGTGGTCATCCGGGGTGAACACGTCGACCTTCATGATCGGCTCGATCAGTTGCGGCGAGGCCTTGGGCAGTGACTGGCGGTAGGCACCCTTGGCGGCGATCTCGAAGGCAATCGCGGACGAGTCGACCGCGTGGTACGCGCCATCCATCAGTGTGACCTTGACGTCCAGACACGGGAAACCAGCGAGGACGCCTTCGACCAGACTGGTCTCGAAGCCTTTCTCGATCGCCGGCCAGAATTCGCGTGGCACGTTACCGCCGGTCACTTTGGACTCGAAGGTGAAGCCGCTGCCGGTCTCGCCCGCCTCGATGACGTAGTCGATCTTGCCGAACTGGCCTGAGCCACCGGTCTGCTTCTTGTGGGTGTAGCTGTCTTCAATGCGTCCGGTAATCGTTTCGCGGTAGGCCACCTGCGGCTTGCCCACCTCGACGTCGATACCGTGCGTGCGCTTGAGGATGTCCACTTTGATGTCGAGGTGGAGCTCCCCCATGCCCTTGATGATGGTCTCGCCGGAATCCTCGTCGGTCTCGACGCGGAACGACGGGTCTTCCTGGACCATCTTGCCGATCGCGACACCGAGCTTTTCGGCGCCGGACTTGTCTTTGGGCGCGATCGCAACCGAAATCACGGGATCCGGGAAGACCATCGGCTCGAGGGTGGCCGGGTTCTTCTGGTCCGCCAGTGTGTGACCGGTCTGCACGTTCTTCATACCGACAATGGCGACGATATCACCCGCCTGTGCGGAATCGATCTCTTCGCGGTTGTCCGCGTGCATCAGCACCATGCGGCCGATGCGCTCGGTCTTGCCGGTGAAGGTGTTGAGGACGGTGTCACCCTTGTTGATCTTGCCCGAGTACACCCGGGTAAAGGTCAGTGCGCCGAAGCGGTCGTCCATGATTTTGAACGCGAGCGCTCGCAGCGGACGGTCGGGGTCCACGATTGCGAATTCACCGGTCTCGGTGCCTTCCATGTCGACTTCAGGCTGCGGGTTGACCTCGATCGGGTTGGGCAGGTAATCCACCACGGCGTCGAGGATCAGTTGCACGCCCTTGTTCTTGAACGCCGAACCGCAGTAGGTCGGGAAGAACATGAGCTCGCGCGTACCCTTGCGGATGCAGGCCTTGATGCCCTCGATGCTCGGCTCCTCGCCCTCGAGGTACTGCTCCATGAGGTCGTCGTCGGCTTCGAGTGCGGTCTCGATCAGCTGCTCGCGGTAGGCGGCGGCGTCGTCCACCATGTCGGCCGGGATATCCTCGACGGTGTACTTTGTCGGGTCGCCGGAATCGTCCCAGATGTAGGCTTTCTGGCTCAGCAGATCGACCACACCCGTGAAGTTGTCTTCGATGCCGATCGGCAAGGTCATGACCAGCGGGCGCGCCGCGAGCACGTCCTCGACCTGCTTGACGACACGGTAGAAGTCGGCGCCCATGCGGTCGAGCTTGTTCACGAAGATCAGGCGCGCGACCTTTGATTCGTTCGCGTACCGCCAATTAGTCTCGGACTGGGGCTCAACGCCACCCGAGCCGCAGAACACGCCGATGCCACCGTCGAGCACCTTGAGCGAGCGGTAGACCTCGATGGTGAAGTCGACGTGCCCCGGGGTGTCGATGATGTTCAGGCGGTGATCGTCCCAGAACGTTGTGGTCGCAGCGGACTGGATCGTGATGCCACGTTCCTGCTCCTGCTCCATGAAGTCGGTCGTCGCCGCACCGTCGTGCACCTCGCCGATCTTGTGGATCTTGCCGGTGAGTTTGAGGATGCGCTCGGTGGTGGTCGTCTTGCCGGCGTCCACGTGCGCAAAAATGCCGATGTTGCGGTATTTGCTGAGGTCGGTCATGGGAATGTCGGAGCCAAAATGTGTAGGGTGGTTCGGGCACTGGCAGCACCAGCGCGTGTTTCGTTCGCGTTTCCGGACGGGCATGCGCTGCCGGAGACCCAAACAACACACGGCCCACTGAAGTGAGCCGTGCGCGATTCGGTCAGTGACAGCGCGCGACGGTCGTCACGGCGTCGTCCAGTCAGTCAGCCTGAACTGGGAAATCCTCCCATTATAACAGTGTGAGGCTGCTGTGTGGGAGTCAGAGTACCGGTTGGACCGCAGTTCGGCCCCTCGCTGCCCCCGCGGGGGTGAGCCGAATTGCCGTGAACATGCGGGCGGCTGACGCAAATGCAACGTTGCGGGGGGCTTCTTGCCCCCCGGGCGGCATCCGATCAACTGCGTCCGGCGGACCGCCGACAGTAACGCCCCACTAATCAAGGGGATACGGGCGCAGTTTGTCTTGGCGTCAGTTTTGCTGTTGGAAGGCCATGCCAGACTGTCTGCCACTGTGCCGCCGCCGATGATCACCGACCTTTTCTCTGCCGTGATTGGGCAGCTGCTCAGTTTCAACCTCGCCGGCCAGTTCCTGTGGCTGATTGCACTGTCCTTTATCGCCTTCTGTTGGGTGCTCTGGCGTCATGGGCCGTCGCACCGGCTGGTCACGGCCGCGCCCAGCCTGCTGATTTCCCTCGGTATGCTCGGCACCTTTGCCGGCATCGTCATCGGCCTCGACGAAGTGGGCAATGCGGACGTGCAGGGTGAGCTCAGCGGTCTGCTCGGTGGCATCGGCGCCGCCTTTCACTCGAGTCTCGCCGGCATGGGCCTGTCGATTCTCTATCGATTGTTGGTGGCGTTGCGTCCGACTCGGGAGGACCGTGTCCAGCACGGTGACGACCTTGCGGAGCGGCTCGTCGCCGAAACCGCCAACCTCGGCAAGTACCTTCGCCAAGCCAACCTCGATGGACGGGAACACAGCGAATACCTGATTGCGCTGACCAACGCCATCGCCGATCGCAGTGACGATGACAACGTCCTCGGGCGCCTGGCACACCTCGAGGCCAGTCAACGGCAAGTGGGCGCCGACATGCTTGACGCACTCGAGCAGATGCAACTCAGCCTCGCCCTGCGTGGCAGTGCGCAACCGGGTTCGTCCGACAACGTCGGCACCAACGAGCGTCACGCCTTCGAAAGAGAGCTGCGTTCGCACCTGGGTGACATCCAGAGCCGGCTCGATCAACTGCCGGCGCAGCCCGATGCCGAGTTGGGCGCGAACGCCGGCACCGGGCCATGAGCTCGCTGGCGCTGTTCGGTCGCGAGCGCAGGCGCTCGGATGCGGGCACCGAATGGCTGTCCGTTGCCGATCTGATGGCTGGCCTGATGCTCGCGTTCCTGCTGATCTCGGTGTTGCTGACGCAGCAGGCGTTGTCGCAGCGGGATACCGTGAACAGCCTTGCCGAGGAGTACCGGGACGGTCACGCGGCCCTGGCCGGCGCGCTTGACCGTGAGTTCAGTGAGCAACTCAAGGCCTGGAATGCACGCTTTGACAATGAAACCCTGACGCTGAGTTTCGATACGCCCGAAGTCGCCTTTGCCCCGGGCGGGAGTGAAATCAGCGACAGCTACCAACGGGTGCTTGCGGATTTTTTCCCGCGTTACCTCGATGTGATACTGCAGCATCGGCACCTCGTCGATGAGTTGCGGATCGAAGGCCACACCAGCAGCCGGTGGGCCGAGGGCACCGACCCGGCGATCGCGTACTTCAACAACATGGCTCTGTCACAGGCCCGTGCTCGGGCCGTGCTCAACCACGTGTTCTTCCTGTCGACCGTGCGCACCGAGCGCGATTGGATGTCGGACAAGGTTGTGGCTGTCGGGATGTCGTCTGCGCGGCCGGTTCTCGGGCCGGACGGACTCGAGGACTTTTCCTTGTCGCGGCGCGTGAGTTTCCGTGTTATCACCAACTCCGACGCGCAATTGCGCCGGATCATCGAGCGCGCTGCGGCCGGTCGTTGAAGGCGGGTCCCGGCAGTTGATTCACTCTCGGAGCGTCAACGACAGGGCTCCCTCGCGCACCTCGATGTGATCGATGCCCGCGGCAAACTGCTTCCAGAACCCGTCCTCGCCACCGAACTGGTCGACCAGGTCGACGTTCTTGACATTGCCAAGCCAGGCATTGGGGATCGGTACACCCCAGACGCTTGCGCCGCGTAGGATGACCCGCGGCTGGTCGTTTTCGTAGCTGATCGAGAGGCCGGCGCTGGCCTTGAGTACCTTGCCACCAAGGAACGGGAAATCCGGGTCGAGCGGCACACGCAACCGGGCACTGATCAGATCGTCCGCAAGGTCGAGTGCAAGGCGTTCGGCGGCGTCGGTGTTGCGTGCAACGAGCGCGTTCAGTTCACGCTCGCTGAGTGAGACGGTGCGATTGTCGGGGTCCTCCGAGTACGGTTGCGGGCTGAAGTCGCCGTCGTCGGGTGCGGCCAATTCCCCGAGCCCCACGGCTTGCAGTTTGGTGCTGAGCACCTGCCGTTCGTCGTCGTCCAGCACGACCGGCGTGAACCGGTTACCGAAAATCTGGCTGTTGATCACCCAGATCGTGCCGACCACGGTCACGCACACCGTGAGGACCACAATGCCGAGTATGCCGAGGCAGCCGATACCGCTGCGTTCACTGTCTTGCTGCTGCATGCTGCCCTCCCCGTTGACGCCGGCAGTATAGCCTCAGCTGTGTGTGCGATGCCTTCACAAGCTGGACAGGCGAGGGCGGTGCGCTGGCGCTGTGGCGACTGGCGCCAATTCGCGCGGCGGGGTTGGCACTGACCGGTGCAACTGGCAAGCTTGGCATCTGGAGCACGCGGGTCGCGTCTTGTCACCACCAGGAGAGCCAACACCATGAAATGCAAAGCCGCCATCGCTTGGGAGCCCAAGAAGCCGCTTGTGATCGAAGAGGTTGAAGTCGCCGGACCCCAGGAAGGCGAGGTGTTGCTCAAGGTGCACGCCACCGGCGTGTGTCACACCGATGCCTTCACGCTGTCCGGTGAGGACCCGGAGGGGGCGTTCCCCTGCATCCTCGGGCACGAGGGCGGCTGCGAGGTGGTCGAGTGTGGCCCCGGGGTGAAGAACCTGTCCGTGGGTGACCATGTCATCCCGCTCTACATTGCCGAGTGCGGCGACTGCGAATACTGTAACAGCACGAAATCCAACCTCTGCCAGACCATTGCACCCACCATCTGGACCGGCTTCATGCCCGACGGCACGCGGCGGTTCACCTGCGATGGCAAAGACATCTACCACTACATGGGGTGTTCGACCTTTTCCGAGTACACGGTGGTGCCGGAAATCGCGCTCGCGAAGGTCAGCAAAGCCGCCCCTCTCGACAAGGTGTGTCTGCTCGGTTGTGGCGTGACGACCGGCATCGGCGCGGTGCTCAACACGGCCAAGGTCGAGCCGGGCGCGAGCGTCGCGGTGTTCGGTCTCGGCGGTATCGGCCTCTCGGTCATTCAGGGTGCGGTCATGGCCAAGGCCGGCCGTATCATCGCGGTGGACCTGAACCCGGACAAGTTCGAGATGGCCAAGGCGCTGGGCGCCACCGATTTCGTCAACCCGGCCGACCTTTCCGGCAGCGTCACTGAGGCGATTGTCGAGATGACCAACGGCGGTGTGGATTACTCCTTCGAGTGCATCGGCAACGTCAATGTCATGCGCGACGCGCTGGAGTGTTGTCACATGGGCTGGGGCGTGTCCACCATCATCGGCGTTGCCGGACAGGGACAGGAAATCTCCACGCGCCCGTTCCAGCTTGTGACCGGTCGCCGCTGGCAGGGCACCGCCTTCGGTGGCGTCAAGGGCCGCACCGAACTCCCGGGTATGGTTGACCAGTACATGGCCGGTGAGATCAACCTCGACATGATGGTGACCCACACCATGGGGCTCGAGGACATCAACTCGGCGTTCGACCTGATGCACGAGGGCAAGTCGATCCGGTCTGTGGTGCTCATGTGATGGAACGCGTCGAGCGCATCCGCGAGTGGGGGGGGTGGCTGGAGCGGTACACCCACGCGTCGTCCGCCTGCCAATGCGAGATGACCTTCTCCATCTACCTGCCGCCGCAGGCGGCGTCGGAGCCGGTGCCGACGCTGTATTTCCTCTCGGGCCTGACCTGTACGGACGACAACGTGCGCACCAAGGCCGGTGCGCAACGCTACGCGGCCGAACACGGTGTTGCCCTGGTGATGCCCGACACGAGTCCGCGTGGGGAAGACGTCGCCGATGAACCCGATCGCTACGACCTCGGCAAAGGTGCCGGCTTCTACGTCAACGCGACCGAAGCGCCGTGGGATGCGCACTACCGTATGTTCGACTACGTGACTGACGAGCTCGTCGGTCTCGTTGAGGCGCACTTCCCGGTACAACCGGGCAACAAGTCGGTCACGGGCCACTCCATGGGCGGGCACGGGGCGCTGGTCTGCGCGCTGCGAAACCCGGGTGCCTACAAGAGCGCATCGGCCTTTGCGCCGATCGCAAACCCGGTGGCCTGCGGGTGGGGCGAAGGGTGTTTCGGCGCCTACCTTGGTTCGGATCGCGCCGGCTGGCAAGCGTACGACGCAACCTGCCTGGTGCAATCGGGGGCCGCGGCGCCGCCGTTGATGATCGACCAGGGCATGGACGACGAATTCCTCGCCGACCAGCTCCACCCGGCACGCCTGGTCGCGGCTTGTGAGGCACAGGGCGTCCCGTTGACGTACCGCGAGCAGCCGGGTTACGACCACAGCTACCATTTCATCGGCACGTTCATCGGCGAACACATCGCCTGGCACGCGCGCCACTTGAAGGGCTGAGGAAAACCGCCAAACGGTGGGGGGCGTCAATCGGATAGGGGGCTCAGGGCGTGGTACGCCGCGATCTTCGCGACATAGTGGGCGGCGCCAGCGGCCATCCGCGCCTGGGCAGCCGCATCAAGCGGTTTGATCACCTTCGCAGGTGAACCCAGCACGAGGTGCCCGGGCGGCACCTCGGTCCCTTCGGTGATCAGCGCGTTGGCGCCGACCAGGCAGCCCGCACCGACGACAGCGCCGTTGAGCACAACGGCGTTCATGCCGATCAACGCTCCATCGCCGATGGTGCAGCCATGTAGCATCACCTTGTGGCCAATGGTCACCCGTTCGCCGACCGTGACCGGAAAGCCGTCGTCGACGTGGATCACACTGTTGTCCTGGACGTTGCTGCCGCGTCCGATGGCGATACGGGCGTTGTCGCCCCGCAGCACGGCGCCGAACCACACACTGACCTCGTCGTCGAGCACGACGTCGCCGATGACGTCGGCGCTCGGCGCGATGAAGCAGTTGCGCCCGGTTTGCACCCTGTGTTCGCCCAGTCGGTATTTCACGGTGTGTCCCCGGGCAGCGCGAGCTCATCGTCGCTGAGGTCGGCTCGCCACGGCGGGTTGGCGCCTGCGCACTCGACCACCCGACCCGCCACGCTCATGGCGCGGGTGAGTGCACCGTGCAGTTGGGTTTCCCCGAGTTCGCCGAGGGCGTCTTTCGACAAGGCCTGCATGTCCAGCAGCGCGCTCAACAGACCTGCGTTGAAGGTGTCACCCGCGCCCACGGTGTCGACAACGGCACGCGGTGTGGGTGTCTGTTGAACGCTGTGCCGCCCGGTCAGGAGTCGCGTTGTACCGCCACCGCGCGTCAGCGCGATCAGCGACACACCGGCGTCGAACGTTGCGTCCAGCCAGCCCTGAACGGCGCCGTCGTCCGCCGGGTCGAGCCCGGGCACCAGCCAGGCGAGGTCCTCGTCCGAGACTTTCACGATGTCGCTGCGCGCGATCAGTCGCTCGATGCGTGCGCGGTGACGGTCGGCGTCCTGAATGAACCCGGGTCGGATGTTCGGGTCGAGTGAGATCACGCGGTGGTCGGCTTCGCGCAGCAGCAATTGCTCGTAGGCGGTACCGCAGGGTTCCGAGACCAGGCTGATTGCGCCGAAGTGGAGTGTGCCCACGGTTGGGGGCAGCGTTGGAAGGTCGCCGAGCTCGAAGAGCCGACCCGCCGTGTTCTCGTCGTAGAACGCGTATTGCGCCTGACCGTCAACCAGTTTCACAAACGCAAGCGTGGTTGGGCGATCGCTGCGCGGACACAGGCTCGCGTCTACCGCCGAGGCCTCAAGTGCCTCGACGAGTTGGGTGCCGAAGAGGTCCCGTGACACCCCGGCGATGAATCCCGCCGGGGCACGCAACCTGCCGAGGGCGATGGCGGTGTTGAAGACGGCGCCGCCCGGCACCGGTTGGCAGCACGAATTGCCTTCGGCGTCGCGGGCGGGCAGCATGTCGATGAGTGCCTCACCGCAGCAGTAGATGGCGTTGTCCATGGTCGTCGGTCGGGCGTGTGTGTCTCGGGGCACGGTCGGCGCGCGCGGACGCGCTCGAGCCGGGTGTCGTGCTCGGCTCGGTCGCAACCGGTCTGTGCTGCGCTTCTGCCGTCGTGCGCGGCATAGTCTAGCGCGTTTCGGTGCAGCAGCTCTGGCCGGCCGCGGTCTCCGCTCGGCACACTCGGGATCGCTCGGACGGTCCTCGATCGAATTCGTTATGCTGTGCGATCACAGTGACAATCGAGGCGAGCGCAATGACCTGGCAGGTGTACCTCTCTGGCGAGATTCACACGGACTGGCGGGAGCAGATTGCGGACGGCTGCGCGCGGCTTGAACTCGATGTGGCGTTCCTCGCGCCGGTGACAGACCACCCGGCGTCGGATGCCGCGGGGGACCACCTCGGCGCGCAGGACAATCCCTTCTGGCGTGACCACCAATCGTCAAAGGTGAACGCCATCCGGACCGGTACCCTGCTGCGCCGTGCCGACGTTGCCGTGGTGCGTTTCGGTGACCAGTACAAACAGTGGAATGCGGCGTTTGACGCAGGCTATTGTGCGGCGCTCGGCACGCCGTACATCACCTTGCACGATGCCAGTCTGATTCACCCGTTGAAGGAAGTGGATGCAGCGGCTCAGGCCTGGGCGCAAACGCCCGATCAGGTTGTCGAGACGCTCGCCTACGTGATCGCCAAGCGCTGAACACAAAAAGCGGGGGAGCGCTGATCGCGACTCCCCCGTGTGACCCCACGTCAGGAAAACGGTGTTCAGGCGGCGCGTTTGAGTTTGCGCACCATGGTGGACACGTTGGCGGCGTGCTCGGAGAGTTCGCGCGCCAGGTTGTTCATCATGTCTGTCTGATGGGCATTCGACTGCGTCGATGCGTCGATGTCGTTCACGGTATTGGTGATTTCGGTGATCCCCGCCGTTTGCTCTCTCGACGCGTTGGCAATGTCCGAGATCATCTGGGCGATCTTCTCCACCGAGGTCACACCTTCCTCGACCTTGGCACCGCCTTCCTCGATCAAGCCCTTGATCTCCTGGGCCGCTTGGCTGGAGCGCTGTGCCAATTGTCCGACTTCCGATGCCACGATATTGAATCCGCGGCCGTGCTCACCGGCGCGGGCGGCCTCGACCGCGGCGTTCAGCGCCAGCAGGTTGGTGCGGAAGGCGATTTCCTCGATCAGCGTGGTGATGTTGCTGATCTGCTTTGACGATTCACTGATCTGGTTCATGGTCGAGACGACGCTGTCGCCTTCGGTGCCGTCTTCGAGCGTGCTGCTGTTGGTGGTGATGTCGTTCGCCTTTTCCGCGTTACGGCTGGTCGCGCTCACCGACTCGTTGATCTGCACGATGGCTGCAGCGGCGGCTTGCAAAGAGGCTGCCTGAGATTGCGATTGACCTGCCAGCTTGCCAGCGCTGTCGGCCAGGGCCTCGCTGCTGCGCGTGAGCGCCTCGCTGGTGGAGCCGAGGTTCCCGACGAGGTCGGCCATGAAAGTCTTCACGCTGGTCAGGTCGTCGGTGACGTCAGCGTCGCCGGAGATGGATGTCATCTGCTCGATGTCTATGCCCAGCGAGTTGATCAGGTCGATGGTGTAGGCATCGGTCACGGCTTGCATGTCATAGTTCACGACCGCGAACACGGCGCGCTCGACGCGGGCACGGTAGAACGGACGGTGCGGGAAGCTGCGGAAGAGGTACTTGCGAATCAGCAGCTGCAACTCGAGGTACGAACCGAGGAACCACTTGGGCGGCAGGTCGTCCTGGTTGTGCAGTTTGCCGACGCTCAAGCGCTGGTCGAAGTAGTCACGGTCGAAACCGCCGCCGCGCGCTGCTTCGGCAAAGATGCCCGTGAAGTAGGCGGCCTGGGTCTTCTCCAGGTGCGCCCGCAGGGTTTGCATGTCGACACCGCGTTCAGCGGCGAAACGCTCGTGGAACGCCCGCGTACCAACGCACGCGAAGTGATGGTCGTAGAGGTCCTTGACAAGCTTCTTCGCGACGCGTTGTGACCACGCGTGCAATCCACCGAGGACGCTGGCCGACTTTTCGTCGAGCCGGAGGAACTCGCGGCGGTTCGCCAGGTTTTGAGCAGTGATGTTGTAGGATGTCGACAGAGACATGGCACGCATTCCAGTTGACGTTGCGAATGAATTGGGTCTCGGGATGGCCACTGAGTGGAGTCGAGCGATCCTGCATCGACGTTCCTGTCGCGGTGGGTCTCTGCGGGTCAGTGAACTGCGTGTGCGTATCGTTGCGCTGTCACACCTTTCCGCATTGACATCTTCCCGATGTCCGGACAGGTGTCGGCGGTGGATTTGAATTCTTTACTGCCCGACGCGGGGTCGTTGGTGTGGCCAGGCACGTTGGGTCCGTGCAGGTTCGCGGCTTGCGCTTTGACGCCGTTGGACGTGTCGCGACGGGTGTGCCGAAGCGACAGAACGCGACGGCGGAGGGCGGGGCGCACAGCGGCCCCGCCGAGTCAGACCGATCGGTCTATGACTTGCCGAACAGCTTCCGTGTGAAACCGCGCAGTGTGCCAAGCAGTCCGGAAGGGGATGGGCCGGTGGTGTCCGTCGGGGTCGCCGTCGATGCCCCCGACTGTGGACGCGTCTCACCGCTCTGGGCAGCGGCCTGGCCCTCGGGCTTGCGCCCGCGGCGATTTCGCCCGCCACGTCGGCGGCGTGGTTTGCGGGCCGCCGCGTCGGCACTGTCTGAGGGCTGATCCGATGACGGTGTGGCCTGCGTTGCTGCGCCGTCGGTCTGCCCTGTGTCGTCAGCGGGCTTGCCTCGGCGTCTGCTGCGCCGGCGCTTGCGCTTGGGTTGCTCGGCATCCGGTGCACCGACGTCGACTTCGACGTGTGCCGGCGCTGCGTCAGTGGGCGTGCCCTGCGTTTCGTCGCCTTCGCGCTTTTTCGCCCGAGGCGCCTCGCTTCGACGGCTGTCGCCGCGACGGCTGTCGCTTCGGCGCCCGTCGCCTCTGCGACCTCCGGACGATCGACCGGCGCCGCGCTTGCCGTCGCGACCGGGTGCCGCGTCGCGTCGCGCGATGCGCTTGGGCGGGGACAGCTCCGGCAGAAGGTCGTTGGTGATGGCTGCTGTCGGAATCGGTTGGCCGATGTATTCCTCGATGTCGGGCAGTGAGAATGCGTACTCCTCACAGGCGAAACTGATCGCCTCGCCCTTGGCCCCGGCCCGCGCGGTGCGGCCGATGCGGTGGACGTAGTCCTCCTGTTGCTGCGGCAAGTCATAGTTGAAGACGTGCGTCACACCCGGGATGTGCAGGCCGCGCGCTGCGACGTCGGTGCCAATCAGGATGTCGATCGTGCCGCTGCCGAAATCCTGCAACAAGCGTTGACGTTTGGTTTGACGCACGTCACCCGAGAGCACGTCCGCCTTGAAGCCGTTGCCCAACAGCCAACCGAGCAGGCGGTCCGCGACGACCTTGGTGTTGACGAAGACCATACTCCGTTCGGGTTGCATGTGGCGCAACAGGCCGACCAGCAGCGCCGGTTTCTCTTCCTTGGCCGGGTGGTACAACGACTGCTCGACCCGGTCCGCGGTCACCTGGTCGGTGTCCGTCTTGACGTTTTCGGGCTCGTTCATGTGCTCGTAAGCCAGCTCGAGCACACGGTGGGACAGCGTCGCCGAGAACAACATGCTCAGCCTGTCCGTGGGCGCCGGCATCCTGCGCAGGAGGTATCGGATATCGGCGATGAAGCCCAGGTCGAACATGCGATCCGCTTCGTCTAGCACGACCACTTGAAGGCACTGCAGATCGAACACATTCTGCTTGAAGTAGTCGATGATCCTGCCCGGTGTGCCGATCAGGATGTCGACACCGTCGATCAGCCGTTGGCGTTGCTTCTCGTAGTCGACACCGCCGTAGGCCAGGGCGAGTTCGAGGCCCGTGTGGGCGCCGATTTCCGTCGCGTCCTTGTGGATCTGGATCGCCAGCTCCCGCGTGGGGGCCAGGATCAGTGCGCGGGGCTGGTTGACGCGCCGTGTGGGCGCAGGCTCGGTGCGCAGCAGCTTGGCGTAGGTCGCGATCAGAAACGCGGCGGTTTTGCCGGTGCCGGTCTGTGCTTGTCCGGCCACGTCCTTGTCGTTCAGGGCGTGCGGCAGTGAGAGGCCCTGGATCTCCGTGCAACGGTCGAATCCGATGTCGTCGAGGCCTTGTTGGAGCGTTGCCGGTAGGTCGAAACTGGCGAAGGAAGGTGTGCTAGCATGTGGTGATTCCATCTGCCGAGTTTAACTGAATTCGGCCGGCCTGATTGCGCTATCTGCGCATTGGGGCTTTCCAATTCGACCTGTCTCTCGGCGTGCTCTCGAGCCCTCTTGGCGGCACCGACACGCCGTCGCGCCTCCCGAGGTGCGGTGAGGCAGCAACCAGGAGAAGACATCGTGAGTGACAACATCGTTGAAGTCACCGACAGCAACTTCGAGCAGGAAGTGATTCAGTCGGAGCTGCCTGTACTGGTGGACTACTGGGCCGAGTGGTGTGGCCCCTGCAAGATGATCGGTCCGATGCTTGAGGAAGTGGCTGGCGAGCTCGACGGACGGGTCAGAATTGGCAAACTCAACATCGACCAGAACCCCGAGAGCCCGGCCAAGTTCGGCATTCGCAGCATTCCGACCCTGATGTTGTTCAAGGACGGGGCCGTACAGAACCAGCAGGTCGGGGCGGTGTCGAAGAGCCAGCTGATGGCCTTCCTCGACGGCGAACTCTGAGTCCTCTTGTTGAACCACCGCCGCCCTCGGTGCGGCGTCAGGTCGTGAGCCGACCCTGGCACGGGCGTGTGGACGTGGGCGGGTAAATGCCAACTGCGCCCGCGCTGGCGTGAAACTTGCCAAGCACTGTTCTGACGCAGACGAATTTTTGACGCCTGCGCGACTGGACTCGGTGGGGTGGCGATGCTATGGTCGCGCGAGTCTCCCGGCCGTCCGTGCCGGCGCCGCGTTCCAGATCGACGCCCTCGCACCTGTCTCTCTCCCTCTACGACCCCATCGGGGCCAAGCGTGTCCACGTGTCCGAAAACGAAAAACCTTCAATGAACCTCAGCGACCTCAAGAAACAGTCGGCTTCCGAGCTGATCGAGCTCGCCCAGTCCTCCGGCATCGAGAACATCGCCCGTTCCCGCAAGCAGGACATCATCTTCTCGATACTCAAGGCGCGCGCCAAACAGGGCGAGGACATCTTCGGCGGCGGTGTGCTGGAAATCCTGCAAGACGGATTCGGCTTTCTGCGTTCGACGGACTCCTCCTACATGGCTGGTCCGGACGACATCTACGTGTCGCCCAGTCAGATCCGTCGCTTCAACCTGCGCACCGGTGACACGATCAACGGCAAGATCCGCCCGCCAAAGGAAGGCGAGCGGTATTTCGCTCTGCTCAAGGTCGACGACATCAACTTCGGACCGCCAGAGCAGGCCAAGTCCAAGATCCTGTTCGAGAACCTCACGCCCTTGCACGCGACCGAGCGGCTCCGCGTCCAGCGGGGCAACGGCAGCACCGAGGACATCACCGCACGCATCATCGACATCGTTGCCCCGTTCGGCAAGGGCCAGCGCGGTCTGATCGTCTCGCCCCCGAAAGCGGGCAAGACGATGATTCTGCAAAACCTGGCACAAAGCATCACCGCCAACTTTCCGGAGTGCTATGTCATCGTGCTGTTGATCGATGAGCGGCCGGAAGAAGTCACCGAGATGCAGCGCATGGTGCAGGGTGAGGTGGTCTCGAGCACCTTCGACGAGCCCGCCAGTCGCCATGTGCAGGTGGCCGAAATGGTGATCGAGAAAGCCAAGCGACTGGTCGAACACAAGAAAGACGTGGTCATCCTGCTCGATTCGATCACGCGCCTCGCACGCGCGTACAACACCGTTGCACCGAGTTCCGGCAAGGTGTTGACCGGTGGCGTGGACGCCAACGCACTGCAGCGGCCAAAGCGGTTTTTCGGCGCGGCGCGCAACATCGAGGAAGGGGGCAGCCTGACGATCCTCGCGACCACGCTGGTTGAAACCGGGTCGAAGATGGACGAAGTCATCTACGAGGAGTTCAAAGGCACCGGCAACATGGAGCTTCACCTCGAACGCCGCATCGCAGAGAAGCGCGTGTACCCGGCGATCAACGTGAACCGCTCCGGAACGCGCCGCGAAGAGCTCATGATAAAGGCCGAGGAGCTGCAGAAAATCTGGATCCTCCGGAAATTCGTCCACTCGATGGACGAGATCGAGTCGATGGAGTTTCTGATCGGCCGGATGCAGGCCACGAAGACGAACGAAGAATTCTTCGATGCCATGAAGCGCTAGTACGCGCAGGACGCCCGTATCTCGCGGGCGCAGACGGGTGTGCCGGATTCAGCGCAATGCGCGGTGGCCGATGTCGGTCCGAAATACCCGGTTGTCCCAGTGAATCGAATCGACCCGCGCGTAGGCGCTGTCCCGGGCCACGCGAAGCGAGTCGCCGATGCCGACAACACACAGTACGCGTCCGCCTGAGGTGACCACCTCGCCGCCGTGTTCCGCCGTGCCATCGTGGAATACCAGGGCGTCCTCGGCGTCGGCCTCCAGACCGGAAATCACCTGGCCGGTGGGATAGCTTTCCGGGTAGCCTTCGGCGGCCAGCACAACGCCGAGCGCGGGCCGCGGATCCCAATCGACTGTGACTCCAGCGAGCGCCGAGTCGATGGCCGCCTCACACAGCGCACACAGGTCTGAATTCAGTCGCGCCATGATCGGTTGGGTCTCGGGATCGCCACAGCGAACGTTGAACTCGATCACATACGGTGCGCCGGTGTCGTCAATCATGAGGCCGGCGTAAAGAAACCCCACAAAGGCGTTGCCCTCTGCTGCCATCCCGGCCACGGTGGGCTCGATGACCTCGCGCATCACGCGGTCGTGGACCGCCTGGGTCACCACCGGTGCCGGAGAGTAGGCCCCCATGCCACCGGTGTTGGGCCCGCGGTCGCCGTCGTCGCGCGCCTTGTGGTCCTGCGAACTGGCGAGTGGCAGTGCGGTCTGCCCGTCGACCACGCAGATGAACGAGGCCTCTTCGCCAACCAGGAAGTCCTCAACCACGATGCGTGCGCCAGCGTCGCCGAAGCGATTGCCCTCGAGCATGTCCGTGGCGGCCGCGCAAGCCTCTGCCAGCGTGTGCGCGACCACCACGCCCTTGCCGGCCGCGAGCCCGTCGGCCTTGATCACGATCGGCGCACCTCGGCTGTCGATGTAGTGCAATGCGTCTGACAGGTGCGTGAAGGTCTCGAAGCGTGCTGTGGGAATCGCGTGCCGAGCCAAGAAGGCCTTGCTGAAGGATTTGCTGCCTTCGAGTCGAGCCGCGCCAGCGCGTGGCCCGAAGATGCGGAGACCGGCGTCCTGAAATCGATCTACAATGCCTGACACCAACGGTGCCTCGGGGCCGACAACGGTGAGGGCGACGTCGTGCGATATGGCGTAGTCAATCAGGCTGTCGATGTCGTCGGCCGAGATGGCGACGTTTCGGATACCGGCGCTGCGGGCCGTGCCGGCGTTGCCGGGCGCCACGCTGACGGTCGTCACCCGCGGACTGTGGGTGAGTTTCCAGGCGATCGCGTGTTCGCGCCCGCCACCGCCGACAACCAGTACGTGCATGACTCACCCCGTGCGTCGCGCGAGTCGAGTGACCCTGACGCCAAAGACTGGAAGTATACCGAATCGTGTCAGACTAAATCGGTCGAACGGGTCGTGCAGGCATTGCGCTGCGTGTAGTGACTCCCTATTTGTTGCACACCTATGCCGCTAGTTGCACAGGTGTCCGATAGCCAAGTGCCTAATGAGGACGCTCGGTGTTGTAGTGTCGTATGCAGGACGACAGGGTTGTTCTGCCGTGTGCGATCGACTCGAACCGGTTCTGCCAGACGCACTCTTCTTTCATGCTGCGGATAAACCGCTCAACCACACCGTTCTGCTCCGGGCTGTAAGGCGCGATGAACTCCTGCCTGAGCCCATAGGCTTTCACCGTTGCCGTGTAGCGTGTTGAGCAAAACACCAAGCCGTTGTCGCTCCTGAGCTGCAGTGTGGCGCTGTCACTCGGCCCAGGTGACCGAAGCAGTTGATCAGCGCTTCCTCAAGAGCGGATTCAGCCGTCTTGGCGTTGCCGTGTTTCGACAACCTCCAACCCAATAACTCTCGGCTCGCACAGTCGATCACAACCGCGACATGGCACCATCTGTCCCGCCCACACCAGATCATCGCGAGATCGGTCGCCCAGCGTTGATTGACATGCTGAGCGACAGACGGCAAGGCCCTGACGCGTGGCCGATGCCCCTTGGCTCGCTTGCGTACCTGCCAGCCTTTGCGCTGACAGATGCGCTGTACGACTTTGCGATTGAGGTTTGAGATTACTGCGATGCGACGGTAGCCGTATGTCGGGAACCGCTCTGTAACCGCTTTGACCGCATCAACGCGATCCGCATTGAGTGGATGCTTCCTGGCTCTGGAGCGATAGTAGAACGAGCGACGCGACACGCCGAGCCAGGCACACAACTTCCGGATCGACACCGTGTGTCCTTCCTCGCTGAGTTCCGCCTGCACAGCCATCACGAGTTCTCGTCCTAGCCGAGCAGGCGCTGCAGCTTTTTTACCGCTTTGAGCTCCAGCTCTTTCTCACCGAGCGCTGCGTGCGCTTCTTCGAGTTTGCGCTCGTACTGTTCGCGGATGTCCCGTGGTCGAGAGCGAAAGCCGTTCTCCATGCCGCTGACACCTTCGTCAACCCAGCCCTCGACCTCTGAGGGCGTCAGGTCATGCTGTCGAGACACCTCCGCAACCGTGGTTTTCCCTTTGAGGATATCCAGCACAACCTGCGTCTTGCGCTCGGCTGTCCAGCGTTTGATATCGGACTCTGAATCCGCCATGTCTTCTGCCTCCTCGCTGCACTATATCCTGTGCAGCTCTAGAGGGGGTCAGTTCATGCGAGCTGCGTGCGCGTCGGCGCACATAAAAAAAGAGCACCGTGTCGGGTGCTCTTTTTCGGCGTGACCGAAAGGTCACTGAGCGCAATTACTTCTTGATAAGAAGCTGATCGAGCTTGCCACCGTCCTTGATAAACGCTGCCACCCAAAGAGGTTGCCGGCCGCGGCCGGTCCATTGCTCTGCAGCGTTCTTTGGGTTGCGGTACTTGGGTGCGACCTTGGCCCTGGGCTTCGCTGCCACTTTGCGTTTGCTTCCTGCACGGGGCGCCTTTGCGGCGTTCAAGTCCTCAAGCGTCATGCCCTCTGATTTGAGCATTTTGAGCACTTTGGCCATCACGCGGTCACGCTTGCGATCGATATTGGAGCGATTTGCCAGTTCTTTTTCGATGTCTTTTCTGTACGACTCAAGAACAGCAGTGCTTAATTTCGAAAACACGGGTTTGCGCATACATGCCTCGTCAGTAAAGAATCCCAGTTCATGATTATATATTCCTTTTCATGTTTGGTCATCAATTTAAAGCAAAACGTAATCTGCCGCCTCCGCTATTTGTGTTTTATCAGTCGCGGATCCCTAAATCGGACACTGTTGCAAAATAGAATTGTCGATTTTCCTCTGTACTGGTGTGTGCGCGGGTGAAATGTCAGCTTGAATACGACTGGAGCAATTGCTGATTTGTGAACGTGCTGACAAGTAATTTGTCACAAAGATGCTTCGAGACGTTTTATTGATTCGTGCGCTTTAACACGACAGGGGAACTGATCATGGAGTGGATTTACACTGATAAACTCCGTAATTTTCAGCTTGAAAACAACGGTCAAAATATTAGTTGCAACGTTGCATTCATAGCGCGAGTAGAGCGCACAAAGGAAAGAGAGTAAAAAAGAGAATTCGATACCGCTTGTCCGGCACTGGGAAGCGGTCAATGCAGGAAGCAGGAAAATGGTGGGCCCTCCCAGACTTGAACTGGGGACCTGCCGATTATGAGTCGGATGCTCTAACCAACTGAGCTAAGGGCCCGGCGACTTTCACGCGCACAGTATGGCACAGGGCCGGCCCGGCGTGGGATGGCGCGGCGCGCGCGGCTATTCCTCGAGGAAGCTGCGGAGCTGCTCGGATCGCGATGGGTGGCGAAGCTTGCGCAACGCCTTGGCCTCGATCTGGCGAATGCGCTCGCGTGTCACATCGAACTGCTTGCCGACTTCCTCGAGAGTGTGGTCGGTGTTCATGTCGATGCCGAAGCGCATGCGAAGCACTTTTGCTTCACGCGGTGTCAGCGACGCCAGCACGGAGTGCGTGGTCTCGCCGAGGCCGTTGTTGGTCGCGGAATCCACCGGTGACACCGCGTTGGCGTCTTCGATGAAATCACCCAGGTGCGAATCCTCGTCGTCGCCAATCGGCGTCTCCATCGAGATGGGCTCCTTGGCGATTTTCAGGACTTTGCGGATCTTGTCTTCCGGCATGTCCATCTTTTCGGCCAGCTCTTCCGGTGTCGGCTCGCGACCCATCTGCTGCAGCATCTGTCGGGAGATGCGGTTGAGCTTGTTGATCGTTTCGATCATGTGCACGGGGATGCGAATGGTCCGCGCCTGGTCGGCGATCGACCGGGTGATGGCCTGGCGAATCCACCAGGTGGCGTAGGTCGAGAATTTGTATCCGCGCCGGTACTCGAATTTGTCGACCGCCTTCATCAGGCCGATGTTGCCTTCCTGGATGAGGTCGAGGAACTGCAGGCCGCGGTTCGTGTACTTCTTTGCGATGGAAATCACCAGGCGCAGGTTGGCTTCCACCATTTCCTTCTTGGCCCGACGCGCCTTCGCCTCGCCAATGGACATGCGGCGGCCAATTTCCTTGATGTCGGCGACCGGCAGCAGGCTGGCGTCCTCGACGGCGGCAATGTGGCGCTGGCAGCGTCGAATCTCCTCGACCTGGGCTGCCATCTTTTCGGCATACGGCGCGTCGCTCGCAGCGATGTCGCTGGCCCACTCGGCGCTGGATTCGTTGCCGACAAAGCTTTCGAGGAAGGCCTTGCGCGGCATGCCGACCTGCTTGATCGAGACGTCGCGGATCTGACGTTCCATGCGCTGGATCTTTTCTATCGAACCGCGCAACTCGTTGGTCATGCGCTCGACGAAAGCCGGCGCGAACTTGATCTCGACGTACTTTTCAATGACCTGGTCGAGCAATTTCTGGCTGCGTTTGGAGTTACGGGAACGCGCGTTGAGCGTCTTCACCCAGGCCTCGTACGCGTCTTTGAGCTCGCCGAGTTTCTGGGCCACGACTTCGAGGTCCGGGCCGGTGTCGGCCGGGGTGTCATCGTCGTCCTTGTCGTCGTCCTTGTCGTTGGACGCCGCCTCTGCGTTCGCCTCGGGTGTGCGCGGCTGCGCGGACGCGTCCGGCGCATTGGGGTCGATAAAACCGACCAGCAGATCCTGCAGGCGCATTTCGCCGTTGCAGTACAGCGCGTAGCTGTCGATCACCAGCTTGGGGGCGAGCGGGAAACACCCAAGGGACGCGAGGGCCTGCAGCAAGCCGTCTTCAATGCGCTTGGCGATTTCGATTTCGCCTTCGCGGGTCAGCAGCTCCACCGTTCCCATTTCGCGCATGTACATGCGCACCGGATCCGTCGTGCGCCCGAACTCGCCGTCCACGCTCGCCAGCGCGGCCGCGGCTTCGGCGGCTGCGTCGTCATCGGTTTCGACCGTCGACTCGTCGCTGAGCACCAGCGAGTCGGCGTCCGGCGCCTGTTCGTGAGTCGCGATGCCCATGTCGTTGATCATCGCGATGATTTCCTCGACCTGGTCCGCCTCGACCACGCCGTCAGGCAGGTGGTCGTTGACTTCGGCGTAGGTGAGGTAGCCTTGCTCCTTGCCGCGGGCAATGAGCTGCTTCAGACGCGATTGGTGGTCCTGGTTCATCAATGAGACTCGTGGTTCACGCGATTCGGACAAAATGCCAAGCAGGCCAGAATACCATGGATTTGCTGCCTTATAAAGGCATTCAGGCAGCCTGAACGGGTGCGCAGGCGGTCTGGTGTGCACCTGCTCACAAAGCTGCGGCCACGTGGTGGCACACTCAAGGGCACGTGGGGCGAGAAACTGTTTCTCCGTACTGTTTGTCTGTCGAATCGGCTGAGTGGCAGCGGACATCGACCCGCCCCCTGCCGTCCGTGTCGGGTGCGCTATGTTCTATCGGGGCGAGGGAGCGGGCGGCTTCGACCGACCGCTCCCTCGCAGTGAATCACGTGCACAGATGAGGTAGTCATGGCAATTCTCGAGATGGCGTCGCTGCGCCTTGAGGGCAAACGGGTTCTGATTCGCGAGGACCTGAACGTGCCCTTGCGAGACGGTGCGGTGACATCCGACGCGCGGATTCGCGCCGCCTTGCCCTCGGTGATCCAGGCACGGGATGCCGGTGCGCGGGTGTTGCTGATGTCCCACCTCGGCCGTCCGACCGAAGGCGAGTACGACGCAGCGCAGTCGCTGGCGCCGGTCGCGAGCCACATGGCCACGCTGCTCGGGCACCCGGTGCGACTGGTCGACAACTACCTCGAAACGCCGCCCGAGGTCGAACCCGGTGACGTGGTGTTGCTCGAGAATGTGCGCTTCAACGTGGGTGAGAAGCGCGACGACGACGCGTTGGCGAAGGCCTACGCTGCGCTCTGCGACGTCTACGTGATGGACGCATTCGGCACGGCTCATCGGGCACAGGCATCCACCCACGGCGTGGGCCTGCACGCACCGGTCGCGTGCGCGGGCCCGCTGCTCGCGGCCGAGCTCGAGGCGCTCGCACGCGTGCTCGAGCAGCCCGCGCGCCCGTTGGTTGCCATCGTTGGAGGGTCCAAGGTGTCGACCAAACTGACTGTGCTCGAGTCCCTCTCGACGGTGGTAGACCAGTTGATCGTGGGCGGCGGCATCGCCAACACCTTCATCGCCGCCGAAGGCGGTGCGGTGGGCAAGTCGCTCTGTGAACCCGACCTCTGCGACACGGCCCGCAGCCTGCGTGCGGCGGCACAGGCCCAGGGCGGTGACATCCCGGTGCCCACCGACGTGGTGTGCGGCAAGGCCTTTGACCCCGACACGCCAGCGGTCACCAAGGCCGTGGGTGATGTGGCGCCTGACGACATGATCTTCGACGTCGGGCCTGAAACCGCGGCGCGGTACGCCGAGATCGTCAGGCGCGCCGGCACGGTCGTCTGGAACGGACCGGTGGGTGTGTTCGAGTTCGATCAGTTCGGTGCCGGCACCGAGACGGTGGGCCGTGCGATCGCGTCCTCCTCGGCGTTTTCCATTGCCGGTGGCGGCGACACCCTTGCGGCGGTCGACAAGTACGGTATTGCCGACCATGTGTCTTACATCTCGACTGGCGGGGGGGCCTTTCTGGAGTTCCTCGAAGGCAAGACCCTGCCGGCCGTGGCGATGCTGGCACGCCGGGCTGCCGACGCCTCCGGCTGAGCCCGGTCCGCGCGGGCCTTCGGTGGGCGGGGTTGGCCTTGTACGTGCAGGTCCAACGGGTGACTTGGCGGCGAATGTAGCCGGCTTGATACACTGACTACACTTTTGCTCGCGCGCCCGCGCACCCACTAAGGACACCCCATGGCACTGATCTCGATGCGTCAGCTGCTGGACCATGCAGCCGAGCATGGTTACGGCGTACCCGCTTTCAATATCAATAACCTGGAACAAATGCGTGCCATCATGGAGGCCGCCGACGAGACCGACAGCCCGGTGATCGTCCAGGCCTCGGCCGGGGCCCGCAAGTACGCCGGCGCGCCTTTTCTGCGTCACCTGATCCTCTCTGCCGTGGAAGAGTGGCCGCACATTCCGGTCTGCATGCACCAGGACCACGGGTCGTCGCCGGCCATCTGCCAGCAGGCGATGGCGCTCGGTTTCACGTCCGTGATGATGGACGGCTCGCTCGAGGAGGACATGAAGACCCCCGCCGACTACGCCTACAACAGCGGTGTGACGGCCAAGGTGGTCGAGATGGCGCATGCGATCGGCGTGTCTGTCGAGGGTGAGCTGGGCGTGTTGGGCTCGCTCGAAACCGGCATGGCCGGCGAGGAGGACGGTTCCGGCGCCGAGGGTATCCTGTCGCGCGATCAGCTGCTCACCGACCCCGAGGAGGCGGCGAGTTTCGTGCGTGACACCAAGGTGGACGCACTGGCCATTGCAATCGGTACGTCCCACGGGGCCTACAAATTCACCCGACCCCCGACCGGAGACATCCTGTCGATTGACCGCATCAAGGCGATCCACGCGCGTATCCCGGACACCCATCTGGTGATGCACGGCTCCTCGTCGGTACCGCAGGAGTGGCTCCAGGTCATCAATGACCACGGCGGTGAGATGGGCGAGACGTACGGCGTGCCGGTCGAGGAGATCCAGGAGGGCATCCGCAACGGTGTGCGCAAGGTCAACATCGACACCGATCTGCGCATGGCGAGCACCGGTGCCATTCGCCGGTTCATGGCGGAGAAACCGGCCGAATTTGATCCGCGCAAATACCTCGGTGTCGCCAAGGATGCGATGAAGAGCATCTGCCTGGCGCGCTACGAGGCCTTCGGTACCGCCGGCAACGCCAGCAAGATCAACGTGCTCAAACTCGACCGCATGGTCGAGCGCTACAACGCCGGTGCACTGGACCCGCGCGTGAACTGACACTCACGCGACACCGGTCACACAGGCGCCTGCGGGCGCCTGTGTTGGTTGTGGGGCAGGGATTCTGCGCCGGGTAAACTCTCGGGCAAGGCCAGCGCGGCGACGGTCCGCTTTCGATGGCCCCTGCCACGGAACGGTCAGCGCATCTCCTGCGCTGGTACCGTCGTGACCCGAGCGCTGTGGTGTCCTGACCCGAACTGACCCGAAAAAGCCATTGATCCGCCACAAAGCGGGTCACTACAGTGTTGATGAAAGTTCAACTAGGCAGGTGGTTAGCGGTGGAACGCTGTTGGTTCGATCAATTTGTCCCGGCGCCGGCGCACGGACATCGCCAAACGCAGACAGTCGGCTTGTGCGAGTGCCTGGGTGTTAAAGACTCGACGATCAAACGCATCCTGAGCAACAGCGGGTCGACAGGAGTCTTGTCTCACGGCGCGGAGCGAACGCTGAATCTGGCCAAGTACGTCAAACAACACGGATATCCCGAGTACCAAGGTATGGCGCAAGCCGCGTTGGCCGATGCGCTCTGCGCCGCACAAGCTGACGCGCGCGCGGCGACGGAGGCGGCCAACCAAGCCGAGCGGGATGACGCGTTGCTCGCAGCCCGAGAAGCGGAGCGCGATGTAAAACGCACGCGGCCCATCGTCGTGGTGTTGCGCGAGATGCAGTCCGACGCGCTCGACCTCTACGCCGCGGTCGCGTCCTGGGTTGAGGCGGATGCTGACGCGACACCGGAGAGCCTCGCCAAACGCTTCACCAACAGCCTGGACACCGTCGCGTCAAGTGTGTGCCTGCCACGCGCGTATCGCTTCATACAAGTCTCGGGGTCTGAGCTGGAAAGTCGCCACATTGACTTGGTGGCTTGGCTGCTGCGGACATTTGCACTTTACGCGGTGAATGCGCCAGTGCTCAACCGCCTGTTTGACGGTGACTCCCTTGGCGACGTTGCCAGCCGGTTGCCCTGGCACGCACGTGCAGCCGTGTCGGCGAGTCTCGGGTGTGATGACCTCGCACACCTCATCGTCACTGACACCAACGTCGAAGCGTTGTCGCCGCACACCGTGGCGTTCCCGGTCGTCAAAAGTGTCAATGTCGACTTCGGATTGCGCGCCTTGGCCAGCGAGCTTTCCGTCGGCTTCAATCTGGGCGATGTGCCGGAAGATCCCCACTCAGAAGAATACGACAGATGGCTCCGCGACTTCAGAGCGGCACTGTTGCTGACCAACGCCGACGCGAACCCTGATCACCGCTTCGTCATTGCGGATCGCGAGGTCGACGCGGCGATGCTGATCGCTGTGCGTGAAACGTTGGGTCAGCTGCCCATCGTCACGGGCGGTCATACGCACCCGGCCGATGATCTGCTCAACCTGATCGAGCGTTTGCTGGTTGATCTCAACGCGACGAGACAGTCGGCCTCGGCTGAGACCCACGACGACACCCCCGCTGAAACACCCACGGAGCAAAATGCCATGACAACACCCCCCGCGGCGCCAACCATTAATGCCACTGGCAACGTGTTCATTAACACCCAAGCGGAGACGGTCACTGCCAACAGCACGCACAACACGGCTGTCAGCCTCAGTGACGCGGAAAAAGCCCACTTGCTGAATGCGGTCAATTCGCTTGACACATTCATCGGTGCACAAGCTGCCGACGTGGCGCATGCAACCGAACTGGCCAACCTGAACGCGGCCGCCGGCGCGCTCGCGGCGGCGTACGAATCAGAGGGCGCGGGGCAAGCGCAGGCGAGTGAAAAGCAGTCTGCCGTGCAACGCTTCGTGTTGGCAATGGGCGACCTCAAAACCGTGAGTGACGGCGCCGGGGTACTGGCAGACACGGCCAAGGTGTTGTTGCCGGTGGCCACCGGCATTGCCGGCCTGTTCGGCGTGGGCGGGGCCTGACCCCGTGCAACTGGATCAACTGCCCCGCATTGTCGACACCGCCCAGCCCATCGCAGGCCATACGGATATCGCGCACCACTGGGACAGCGTGTCGGTCTACGCGGTGATGGCAGCGGTGGCGTCAGAGCGCCCGCTCCTCGTGACCGGCGAAACCGGGTTGGGCAAGTCGCAGCTCGCGCGCGCGGCGGCGGCGGTGCTCGATCGCGCGTTTCTGAGCGTCGTGATCCAGCCCTACACCGAGGCCCAGACGCTGCTGTGGTCCTACGACTACACCGCGCGACTGGCCGACGCGCAACAGCACGACATCCAGCCTGATCAGGCCTACCTGTGCCCCGGGCCGATGTGGTGGGCACTGAGCCCGGTGTCGGCGGGCGAGGCGAAAAACCGCCACCAGTACCAGCCCAACTGGGCCAACGTGGGCGATGGCACAGGCGCGTCCATCGCGGAATGTGGCGTGGTGCTGCTGGTCGATGAAATTGACAAGGCTGACGCGAGTGTGGCCAACAGCCTACTCGAGAGCCTCGGCGACCGCTGCATTCAGGTGCCGCACCGTGACCAACCGGTGAGGGCCGAGTCGGGTTGTCCACACCCGCTGGTTGTCTTTACCAGCAATGAAGACCGCGAACTGCCGGCGGCTTTCCTGCGCCGTTGCACGCACTTGCACTTGCAACTGCCGTCGGAGCCGCTGGCGTATTTTGTCACGGTCGGCAGCGGCCGCTATCCGATGCTGTGCGACGGTGTGCTCGAAGACGCAGCCCGGCAAATCCTCGACGACCGCGCAAACTGCCGCCAGCGGCCCTACACCGGACTCGCCGAGTACCTTGATCTGTTGCACGCGCTGCATTCGCTCGGCCGGGAGGGCGCAAGCGCGGATCAGCAGCGAGACTGGTTGACCAAGCTTGGCCGCTATTTTCAGAACAGCCCTGCGTCCGATCCGTGAACCGGGCGACCACTTCGCGGGCTGCGTTGTTGCGGGCCTTGCAAAACGCCAGAGACACTGACGCCGATACCGTTGCGGCACGACTCGGTTTTGCCGTGCGCAACACGGAATCGGCGCAAGCTCGGCTTGAACCGGATGATGATCCCGCGCACAACGGCATCGCGCAGCGGGCCGTGTTGTATCGGGCGCATCACCCATTGGCGATCTGGGCGATCACCGCGGAACGCGACTTCACGCCAGTGCAGCCGCTCGCTTTCGAGGACACCGGCCCGGTTGATTACCGCGAAGCCATGACACCCTGGATGCCACAGGCGCCCGCGTGGCACCGAGGCGCATTACGCAACGCGCTTGATGCCTTGCTTGGCACGGTACGGCAGACCCGTCAACCGCACCTCAAACGGGCGGCGTTGCACCTGGCGCGCGGCGAACCAGTGAGCGCGTTGCCGCGAGCGCGGCGCCAGCACAGCGCTGCGGCGTGTGCGGTGCTGGTGGATTTTTCGCCGGCGCTGCGCGCGGTCTGGCCCGATGTCGAGGCTGTGGTTCGGCAGCTCGTTGTCGAGCATGACCCCGCCGGCCTGCGGGTGTGCGTTCGTTACCAGCGCCCGGGGGCGGGCGGCTGGCAAGCGGTGTCTGCGCCACACACGGCCTTCGATGCTCGCACGGTGCCGCCTAATGTCCCGGTGCTGGTGATCAGCGACTTCGGCACCCGTGGCGGGTCGCCGAGCGCCGCCTGGCACAGCGATTTGGCGGGTTTGGCGCGACAGGGGCTAGATCTCAGGTTGTTGAGTCTATTTCCGTTGCGTGCTGCCGCTTGGCGCAGCTGTGCGCTCTGCGCGGTGGCACCGGACGGCACTGAGTCTCTGCTGTCCGCCATGGCTGCCTGTCTCTGGCTTGGCCGGGCGCAACTGCGCGCGTTGCGGCTGGCGCTCGGGCTGAGCCTGGCCGATGAGCTTGCCGCGAGCCGCCACCCGGATGTAGAGCGAAAGGCCAGCGCGGTCCGCCTCCGGCGCGACGCGCGAGGCGTTTGGCGTGCGCGCTACCAACGTTGGCCCGCAGCCCAGCGTGCGCGTGTTGAGCGCGCGGTGTCTGCGTGGGCCGTCTATCAGCCAGCCGCTTGGCGCGATGCCGAGCAGTTGCAAACCCGGCTCGCCGCCGGCGACTCGAGTGGGGCAGCGCTTGGCAATCTGCTGCAACTTGCCCGCGTCAGCGCGCAGAGCCACGGCGGGGTAGCGGCTGACAGCGTGTTGGCCGAGTTGATGGACCTCGGTTGTGAACTGGCCGATACCGCGCCTGTCACGACGGAGCACCGCCAATTCCTGACCGCGTTGCAGGCTGTCGCGGAGCGCAACCGGCTGCCACAACCGCTGCTGGGTGCATCAGCCCCATCTAGCCGGGTCATTGGTTTGGTGCAACGAGGCGATGCCCTGCACGCGGTGGCGGCGTTCCGAGGCTCAGCAGTTCAAACGGTGTTGCGCACTGGCGATGCCGCCGTGGAATCGGTCTCCCGGCAGCCCGTCTCTGTGGCCGCGCCACTGTCACGCCCTTGCAGCATCATCGAGGGTGATCGCACTTGGCAGCTCGACCGCCTGACACGACCTGCCTGGGCATCACGGTTTTTTTCCAATGAGGACGGTATCGTGTTCGCCGTGCACGCGGACGGCGCGCGCTTCGCTTGGCAGCCTGTACACGGCGAGAATGGTGCGTGGGGCTGGCAGCCGGTAGATTCTGGTTGGACGTGGGCAGACAGCCATGGCGTGGACGAGAGGGGCTTGTGGGCGGATTTGGCCGTCGCCAACATGCGCTACCGGCTGCGCTGGATTCCGCCGGGCCGGTTTCAGATGGGGTCGCCGGATGATGAAGCGGGGCGCTATGAAAACGAAACGCTGCACGATGTGACTCTCTCGTGCGGCTATTGGCTCGGGGAGACGACGGTGACGCAGGCTTTCTGGGACGGGGTGTTGGGCAAGACCTCGACAGACAATGCGAATCTCCCCGCCACGGATCTTTCGTGGGAAGACTGCCAGATATGGTGCAAAAAACTGATGAAAAAGTGCCCGCGCTTTACCGCGCGTTTGCCCACTGAAGCGGAGTGGGAAAATGCTTGCCGAGCGGGCACTCAAAGCGCGTTTTGGTGGGGTGACCTATTTGACCCATCGCTGGGGAGCGAGGGTGATGGTGTCCAAGATGAGCGAGATTTCCCGGCTAACCCTTACGGATTGCGCAGCATGCATGGGAATGTGTGGGAATGGTGTTCAGATTGGTTTGCTCAATACGGTGCGGGTGCCTTGGTGGACCCCGTTGGTCCAGAGCAAGGCCAGGAGCGCGTGTTGCGCGGTGGCAGCTGGTTCAGCGCCCCGCGCGACTTGCGCGCGGCGGGCCGCAACGCGCGCGATCCCGCTGCCCGCAACGACTTCATCGGCTTCCGCCTGGCCGGAGGTGAAGACCCGGAAGCCAGCCGGCGAGCCGCGCAGGCGACGGCGGATCGCGGTGCGGGGACCGCGCCGCGTAGCAGCCGCGAGCCGGCGTGGCGAGCAGGCCGGTGAAAATGGTGTTCTTCCGCGTCCCCGCGATGGCATCCGGGTCGCATGCGGACGAACTCAACGCCTTTTTGGCGAGCCATCCCCTGGCGACTGTGGACCGCCAGTGGGTGGAAGATGGTGTCAACAGTTTCTGGGCGGTGTGTTGCACCGTGCCGGGTGAGGTCAAGGCTGCTGCCGACGCTGTGCAACCGTCGAGAACGGCGCCTCGCAACGCTATCGACTACCAACAGGTCCTCAGCCCCGGGCACTTTTCCCGCTTCGCCGGATTGCGCGCGTGGCGCAAACAAGTCGCGAAAGCTGAAAATGTCCAGGCCTATGCCATCTTCACCAACGAGCAACTGGCTGATATCGCGCAGTTGGAATCGCCTGATCGCGTAGCGCTGTCAGCGGTGGATGGTGTGGGTGAGAAGCGCATGGAGCGCTACGCGAACGCTGTGTTGGCCGTACTGGGTGAATTGGATGCCTGACACCACAGCCCTGATACGTGCACAGATCGCCCACCCGGACAACATAGACTGGGCCATGGACCGCGCCTGTCGTGGCAAGCGGCATTTGCCGGAGGTGCGAGCTCTGTTGTTGGACAGACGGTCTGTCAATAGGATGATCCATGACAGTTTGATGGCCGGCCGAATGCCGGTTGGGCGGTTCAAGGCTTTTGAGATTCATGACCCGAAACAGCGCGTGATCCACGCGGCACCGCTTTGGGACCGCGTGGCCCACCACGCGCTGGTGCGCCACGTTGAGCCACGGCTGGAGCGGGCGTTGTTGCCGTCGGTGTTTGCCTGCCGGGTTGGCAAGGGTGTACACGCCGCGCTTGATCATGCTCAGCGCAACAGCAGGCGGTTCGCCTGGGTGATGCACGCAGACATCGCACAGTATTTCCCGTCGATAGACCACCTGACGTTGCACAGTCAATTGCGGCGACGGTTCCGCGGCGACGGCTGTGCACTGCTGGCGGCGGCGATTGATGCGCACGGTGCCAGGCTCGGCCGAGGCTTGCCGATTGGCGCGCTGACCTCACAGCACTTTGCCAACCATTACCTCAATGACGCCGACCGGTGGTGCCTCGCGCAGCCCGGTGTGCGTGCGCATTGCCGCTACATGGATGACTTCCTGTTGTGGTCACATGATCGGCAGGCGTTGCTGGACGTGCAGGTGCGCTTTGCTGACTACCTCGGGGACACGCTTGGGCTGTCTCTCAAGCCCCCACTGATTCAGCGCAGCTGGGTGGGGGTGCGGTTTTGCGGCATCACCGTCAAGCCACACGCATTGCGGCTGGGGTTGCGGCGCAAGCGGCGGTTTCGCGCGGGCATTGCGCATATCGAGGCGGCCTGGCTGCGCGGTGATATTAACAGCGCCACCTTGCAACAGCGCGTCACGGCGTTGCACAGCGCATTGATGCCCGCTGATTCTGCCGAGTTTCGAGCGCGATTTTTGGCCTCTAAGGAGTCACTGGATGCTTGATCCCGTTTTGAGGCCGATCAATACTGTCGGCGGCTGGCAGCACAAGGCCAGAAGCGCGTGTTGCGCGGTGGCAGCTGGATCAACGACCCGCGCAACTTGCGCGCGGCGAACCGCAACGCGAACGATCCCGCTGACCGCAACGACAACATCGGCTTCCGCCTGGCCGGAGCTTTGCAGATCTAGGCAGCAGCGCCCGGAGGGTCTTCAAACCAGTTGCCACGCCAGTTTCGCCCTGTGCGGACAAACCCAAGGCCTCTGGCGCGTGAGTCGGTGCAGGTGGAACCTGCTCACCAAAAGCCCGCCAGCAGGCCGCCTTTCCAACCACGCGGGTCGCGTCTGATGCTGCTCGACCCCAACCCGCGCGAGTTTCCGTCTGCCTGGGCGCACGGTTTCGGCGAAGACCCGTTCGGGCTCTGGCAAGGGCTTGAACTGAACGGCGCCCGGCAGGTGATGCGCTGGGTTCCGCCAGGCCGGTTTCAGATGGGTTCGACTGAATTGGAGCCTGAGCGCTTCGACGGCGAGGCACCACACAAAGTGACCCTGACAAAGGGTTACTGGCTCGCGGACACGGCGTGCACACAGGCATTTTGGCAGGCGGTGATGGGCAACAATCCAAGCCATTTCAAAGGCGACGAACGGCCTGTGGACACGGTGAGTTGGGAGGATTGTCAGCGATTCTTGGAGCGGGCCAACGCGCCGGTTGCCGGCTTGACCTTGCGCTTGCCGAGCGAAGCCGAATGGGAGTACGCCGCGCGCGCCGGCACCCAGACACCGTTTTGGTGGGGCAACGCGATCACGCCAGCGCAAGCGAATTACGATGGGAATTTGGCCTACCGCGGCGGTGGCAAAGGCGAGTACAGAGAAGAAACGGTGGATGCGCTCGCGTTCGAGGCAAACGATTTCGGCTTGTTTCAGGTGCATGGAAATGTGTGGGAGTGGTGCGGCGATTGGTATGGCGACTACCCAACCGGCGAGGTAATCGATCCAACAGGTCCGCAACAGGGCCGGAAGCGCGTGTTGCGCGGTGGCTGCTGGTTCAACGTCCCGCGCTACTTGCGCGCGGCGTTCCGCTTCGCGGGCGATCCCGCTGCCCGCGACGACGACTTCGGCTTCCGCCTGGCCGGAGGTGAAGACCCCTAGCCAGTGGGTGAGCCGCCAGCGCGCGGCCGGGCGCGCGTGCGCAGCCGCGTGCCGGGCTGTGGGTGGGCGGTGAGCTGGCAACCGCAGGTCAGCACGGGTTTTGTGGCGGGCGCCAGTCCTGGCGCACGGGGTCGTTCAGGCCAAGCGGCAGGGTGATTTCGCGGCGTTCGCGGTGGGCTTTGTAGGTGGCGGCGACAAGTTCGAGTGCTTGCAGGCCCGACGCTGCACTGACGTTGCGGTGCGTTTCGCCGCCGAGTTGCCGCGCCAACTCGGCGAACTGCCCGGCGTAACCCGTGTGGCCCGGTGGCGTTGCCGCAACGACGCGATCGACAGCGGCTTGCCGAGCGGGGTCGCGCGCGGTGAAGGTCCAGGTGCCTTGCCCGGGCGCGTAGGGGTTGGTGCCGCTCTCTGCGGTGAGGTGTTGGTACACGAGGCGCAGACGCGATTGGTCGCAGGCGGCACCGAGCGAGATCGAGGACGTGACAAGGGCACCGCTCGACGTCCGCATCGAAATCGCACCACAGTCTTCCGTCTCGATCGGGTTGACGCGGGTGTCGAGCATCGCGCCGACGGCGGTGACGGCGCCGAAGCATTCCGTGATCAGGTCGTGAATGTGGATTGCGTGCCCCAGCACAGCGCCACCCCGCTCGCGGTCCCAGGTGCCACGCCAGGGGACGGCATAGTAGTCCGAGCCGCGGTTCCAGTGGGTTTCGAGCGAAGCGACTTGTGGACGCCCTGCAAGACCGGCGTCGACCAGCGCCTGCAACTGCGTGAATGCCGGCCCGAATCGGTACTGGAAGATGGGTGTGAGCAGTCGGTTGCAGTCCTGTGCAGCCTGGATCATGCGCTCCGCCGCATCCACGGATTCTGCAAGCGGCTTCTCACAAACCACGTGGTGCCCGGCTTGCATCGCCTTGATGGCAGTGTCCGCGTGCAGGTGCGGTGGCAGGCACACGTCGACGATGTCGATCTCGCTGTTGCCGATGACCGCATCGGTATCCGACGTGCTGCGGCAGCCGCGCGCGCGCGCGGCCAGCGCAGCGGCCCGGTCGATGTCGAGGTCACACACCGTGTGGACCCGGTAGGTGTCCGGCAGCGCGAGGTAGCCGTCGAGGTGCTGCGCACCGATGCCGGCGCCCAGGATGGCAACGGTGTGACTCATACCAGCGCGCCAAGTCGGGTGGCGCTCGCCTGTGCGCGCAAAGCAAGTTCCATGACCGTGAATGCGTGCGCTTGCGGCATCGCCGTCTCGGTGCGGTGCCGCACGTCGTGCGCCAGCGACCGAAAATACGAGAGTGGCACTGTACTGCAGTCGATGTGTTCGCACCGGGTGCGGTTGGACAAGAACAGGTGATCGGTGCCCGGGCGACCGGCGACGTCGACGTACTTGCGCAATTCGATCGTACCCTCGGTGCCGAGCAGGGTCAGCCGACCGTCGCCCCAGGTGGGCAGGGCATCGGGCGTATACCAGTCGACGCGGATGTACCCGTGGCCGCGCTCGTGGCGGAGCACCAACTCGCCGAAGTCCTCGAGCTCCGGGTGGTCGGGGTTGGCGTAGTTGGCCACGCTTGCGCTGACGATCTCGGCATTGTCGGCGTCGGTGAAATAGAGGAACTGGTCAATCTGGTGCGAGGCGATGTCGCAGAGGATGCCGCCGTAGGCGTGGCGCTCGAAAAACCAGTTGGGGCGGGTCGCCGCGTTCAGTCGGTGCGGGCCCAGGCCGACGGTTTGCACCACGCGGCCGATGGCGCCCTCGCGCACCAGTTCGGCTGCGCGTTGTACGGCCGGCACTTCGAACCGTTCCGAGAAATCGACCGACCAGATTCGCCCGGTGTCGCGTTGCACGTCGCGCAGCTTGGCCAGCTGTGCCGCGGTGGTGCACCCCGGTTTGTCTGTCATCACGTCCTTGCCGGCACGCATCGCCTCGATCGCGCGCGCGGCGCGGTTCGCCGGAATGTCGGCGACGATCACGAGGTCGACGCGTGGGTCGGCGAGCACGGTCTCGCGCGACGCCACCCGTGGCACGTCGGGGAAGCGTTTGACGAAGCCGGGCAAGGTGTTCGGCTCGCCCTCGGTCCACCAGCCGACGCACTGTGCCCCGGCATCGAGCATGCCCTGAAGCTGGCCGTAGGCGTGCCTGTGGTCGATGCCGATGACGGCGACGGTGACGGGGGCTTCAGGCATCGACGTGACTCACGTTGACGGCGCGGCCGGCCGCAGAGGACTGCACGATGGCATCGATCAAACGGTGCACCTGCAGGGCGTCCCGCGCGGTTACCGCCGGCGGGCGACCGGCGTCAACGGCGTCGACGAAATCCGTCAGCAGGGCGAGGTGCCAATCGTGGGGGAACGCCATCGGGTCGGCACCGGCCCCGGTTTCCTGCGTGTCGCCAAGGGTCTCGACGCGGCCGTCGAGGTGCCGAACGGTGAGCTCGCCGGCGCACAGGTGCGCGGTGGCACGTGCGAAGCCGAGCTCGAGTGATTCGGCGCCGCCCGGGTACTGTGCCGTGGTCGCGGTGAGTGAACCGAGGGCGCCGTTTTCGAAGCGCAATGCGGAGACGGCCAGGTCTTCGCTCTCCATGCGGTGGTAGCCGGTGGTCGCGGTCAGCGCACGGACCTCGGCGACAGGCCCCGTCAGACTCAGCATCAGGTCGAGCGTGTGGATCGCCTGGCTGATCAGCACGCCGCCACCGTCGCGTGCGTAGCTGCCGCGCCCGGGTTCGTCGTAGTAACGCTGCTCGCGCCACCAGGGCACGTCAACCTTGACCAGGTGCAAGGGCCCCCACGCCGCCTGCTGCACCCGCTCGTGCAAGGCCAGCGCCGCCGCGCGGAACCGGTGCTGAAAGACGATTCCGAAGGGAGTCTCGGTCGATTCGCAACGCGCCACGAGCGCCTTGGCGGCGGCCAGGGTGCGCTCGACCGGTTTCTCCATCAGCACCGGCAGCGCGCGCTCGGCCGCGGCGTTGACCCACTCGGCGCGCGCGTCGGGCGGCGTCAGCAGCAACACCATGTCGACCGACGGGTGGTCCAGCAGGGCGTGGCCGTCCGCGGCCTCCCGGAAGCCCCAGGCCGCACAGAACGCCTGACGCGTGGCGGGTTTGCGTGCGTGCACGCCAATCACCTCGGCCCGGTGGGCGAGGTCGCGGAGCGCACGGGCGTGGGGTGCCGCGGCCATACCGCAGCCGATCACGGCGATGCCGATGCGCTCAGACACGGGGCGGACCCACAAGCCGGTCTCGCGCTTCACGGTAACCGGCGAGCGTACCCTCGATGACGGACGCCGGCAGGTCCGGTCCGGGCGCCGTCTTGTCCCAGTCGAGCGTCTCGAGCCAGTCACGCAGGAACTGCTTGTCGAAACTCGGTGGGCTGCAGCCGGGTCGGTACCGATCAGCGGGCCAGAAGCGGCTGGAGTCGGGGGTCAGCACCTCGTCCATCAACACCAGATTCTCGTCGGCGTCGAGTCCGAACTCGAACTTGGTGTCGGCGATGATGATGCCGCGCGCCTCGGCGTGGGCTGCGGCGCGCCGGTAGAGTTCGAGGCTCACGTCGCGTACCTGTTCTGCCCGTTCGCGCCCGATCCGGTGGGCGGTTTCAGCGAAGGAAATGTTCTCGTCGTGGTCGCCGACCGCCGCTTTGGTGGCCGGGGTGAACAGCGGTTTGTCGAGTCGACCGGCTTGTTCGAGCCCGGCACGAAGCGGGATGCCGCACACGCAGCCGGTGGCCTGGTAGTCCTTCCAGCCCGAGCCGATCAGGTAGCCTCGTACCACGGCCTCGATCGGCAGGCCACCGAGTCGCTTGACCACCATTGCGCGCCCGCTGGCTTCGGCCCGCTCCTTGGGGTCCGACAAGACATCGTCGAGCGTGAGGGTGGCGAGGTGGTTGCGGGTGTCGGAAAAGTGGGTAAACCAAAACAGCGCGACTTCGGTCAGCAACTGGCCTTTGCCGGGCGCGGGATTCGGCATGACCACATCGAACGCAGACACGCGGTCGGTCGCCACCATCAGCAGGTGGTCCTCGTCGATGGCAAACACGTCGCGCACTTTTCCGCGGTGGATGCGGGACAGTGAGCGGATGGCGGTGTCGAAGACAGCGCGCGGCATGAGCTGTGGCCTCCGTGGTTGGAGCGGTATTCTGTCACATTTGCGCGGGCCGCCAGTCGGTGCCGGCGCGACTCCGGCTTGACCGCTCGGCCACTTCTGGGAAAATGCGCTTTTAGCTGAGCCGAGGTTCCGGCATGCCTTCTCCTCTGGTTGGCGTCGTCATGGGCAGTGACAGCGACTGGCCCGTGATGCAGCACGCCGCATCCGTTCTCTCGCAGTTCGACGTTGCCCACGAGACGCGGGTTGTCTCGGCGCACCGCACACCGGATCTGCTGTTCTCCTACGCGTCGTCCGCCGAGGAAAGGGGACTGTGCTGCATTATTGCCGGTGCTGGTGGCGCCGCCCACTTGCCGGGCATGCTAGCGGCCAAAACCACGTTGCCGGTGCTCGGTGTGCCCGTGCCGTCCCGGCACCTGCAGGGGCAGGACTCGCTGCTGTCGATCGTTCAGATGCCGCGAGGTGTGCCGGTGGCAACCTTTGCCATCGGTGAGGCCGGCGCTGCGAACGCGGGCCTGTTTGCCGTGTCGGTGTTGGCAAATCACGACGTGTCGCTGCGCGAAGCGCTGTCGGCGTTTCGTGAGGCACAACGGGATCGCGCGTTGGCGATGAGCTTGCCGTCGGGGGCGTCATGACGATGACACCGCTGTTGCCCGGTGCGACACTCGGGGTGCTCGGGGGCGGACAACTCGGGCGCATGTTTGCGCTCGAAGCCATTCGCATGGGGTATCGCGTTCATGTCTTCGACGCCGATCCGCACAGCCCGGCAGGGGGCATGGCGCACCACCACCTGCGCGCCGCCTTCGACGACGATGCGGCACTGGCCGATTTTGCTCGGCACTGCGATGCCGTTACCACGGAGTTCGAGAATGTGCCAGCGGCCGCGCTCGAGGCACTGAGCGCTTACTGTCGTGTGGCGCCAGACGCGCACGCGCTCACGGTCGCGCAGGACCGCGCACGTGAGAAGACCCTCTTCGCCGAATGCGGTGTGCCGACGGTTCGCTGGGCCTCGGTCCGGGACGTGAGTGACCTCGACACCGCCTGGGAAACCGCATCGGGTCCGTGTGTACTGAAAACGGCACGTCTCGGCTACGACGGCAAGGGCCAGGCGGTCTGCGAGAGTCGCGAGGCGCTCGGTGCGGCGTTCACGGCCCTCGGTGAGGTGCCGTGTGTGGTCGAGCAGCGTGTCGACCTGCGCGCGGAGGTCTCTGCGATCGTGGCGCGCGCCGAGAACGGGCAGGCCGTGGTGTTGCCGGTTGGTGAGAACACCCACCGGGGCGGCATCCTGCACACCACCCGCGTGCCGGCTGCGCAAGCGCCGGCGCTCACCGCCGCGGCCGCGGATACGGCCAGGGCGATTGCCGAAACCCTGGGTTATCAAGGTGTGTTGGCAGTGGAGTTCTTCGTCACCGCCGACGGCGCGCTGCTCGCCAACGAGATCGCGCCGCGCCCGCACAACAGCGGTCACTACAGTCAGCTCGGCTGCGATGTCAACCAGTTTGAATTGCAGGTCCGGGCGCTCTGTGGCCTGCCGCTGGTCGAGCCGAAGTTGCGGCAACCCACGGCGATGCTGAACCTGTTGGGCGACTGTTGGGAAGGCGGCACGCCGGATTGGGCTGGCGTGGTCGGCACCGTTGGGACGGAGTTGCACCTTTACGGCAAACGCGAGGCCAGAGCGGGCCGCAAGATGGGCCACGTCAACCTCAGCGCGCCGACTGATGCGGCGCTGGGTCAGTGCCTCGAGCGCGTGTGTGGCGTGCTCGGTATCGCGCCCTGACGGGACTCAGTTGAACGCCACCTGTCCTGACTCGGGTCGGTAGGAAATCACGTAGGCCTGATCCTGCGCTGCCGTGTACCGGTACAGGCACAGACCGCGCGTGTCGGTGGTGTCGACCGTGAACAGGCTGTCGCCGCCGGTTGCCGCCTCCGGCCCATCTGGCATCAGGTTGTTCCACATCTGCGCGCAATCGGCTGCGGCGATGGGCCGGGGAATAACCCGGAGCGCGCCGGTTCGCGGCGAGTCGAAATCCCGTTTGACCGTGCCACCGCGGGTCAGCCGTTGTGCGCGCTCGAGCGAGGCTGCGCTCTGCAACGTCCCGGCGGTCTCCGCCACTTCCTGCAGGTGATCGGCCCGTTTCGGCTCCTCCTCGCTGACCTGTGGCGCGAGAATGACCGCCATGACGGCCATGAACAGGACGCCGATCGCGAAATCGGTGAACACGCGTGTAAGCGCGTTGGTCGGTTGATTCGTGTCGTCTGCTGCGTTCGACATGCCCTGGCCGGACCCGGTACAGGATGGATGTGAACGTAATATCGACAGACTACTTTGCCGCTTGAGCCTGACAGCGGCGAATTCTTGCCGCCTGCTGCTGCGAATCGGCATGCACTCTGCATTGGCTTGTCCAGCGTTCCCGACCTTCACCCGGTAAAATCGGAGGTACCGACATGTTGGACAAACTGATCATCCTTCTTGCGCTGGTGGCTGTGGCCGCGCTGTCGCCGGTGCTGGCAGACGATCACCGACCCGCCTGCTTTGCCGGCGGGCATGCCGGTTCCGGCGGACTGGGTCTCGGCGGCGGTTGCGCGGTTGGCTCCAAACTCGCCGTGCGCCTCTCGGTTGAGGGCGTGGACGACAGCGTCACCGAGACGATCGACGGCGTGGAATACGATGCCAACGGGGACGTGAGCTTCACACGCGTCCAACTCGACTGGTTCCCGACCGGTTCCGGCTTCTTCGTCAGCGGTGGCCTCGCCGACACCGACCTTTCGGTCGACGGCACGGCTGACCCGACCACACCCATTCAGGTCGGCAGTGTCACGGTCCCGCCGGCCAGCCTCGGTTTTCTGGAAATGACGGCGGCCTTCGATGGCGTCGAACCCTACCTCGGCCTCGGCTACCTCTGGTCGGTCGGCAGCCGGTTTTCGATTCGCAGCGAGCTGGGCGTCTCGAGCATGCCCGATCCGGACGTGACGCTGGTCGAGCAGGGCAGCAACTTCATCTCAGATGCGGACATCCAGCAGGAGATCGACGATCTGCTGGCCGAGTACGACGATGAATTGAGCCTCTACCCGTACCTTCGCATCGGCTTGGAATTCCGCTTTCCCTGACCGCGTTGGCCGGGTTTCGATCCCAGCGTAAAAAAAATGACACACCGTGGAAACAACTTTCGGTACTATAGTTAAGCCATTAATTTTCGGAAAGTTGTTCAGGCCGCATGGTTGGACGGTTGATCAAGGTGACTGGGGCGGTCTTGTTCCTGTCCGGGGCGGCTTTGACCGCGAGTCAGGGCGGCACGTCGACGGCGGACGTCGGCAAAGGTGAGCGGCTCTACCATGTGCGGGGCTGTGTCGGCTGCCATGAAGCGCTCGGCAGCGCCGCGCACGACACCCTGATCCCACTGTCTGGCAGCGTGAACGACCACCGTCTCGCGCTGCGGTCCTACCGCAGTGGCTTGGGATCACACCCCACACTGTCGCAACCTGCCAGCCGCCTGTCCGACGACGAGATCGTCCACATAGCGGCTTTCCTGGGCATCCACGCACCCGCCAACCACTGAGGCGTGAAAGCGCCCCTCAGGGGCGTGTCGCCACGCGTTCAACCCACACCAGCCCCAGGGCGCCTGCAAGTGCAGCGCCGGCCGCGAGCCCGGTTGCGAGCGACGCGTCGGGCCAGTGCCACTGGTAGCCGATCACCACTTCCTTGGCGGGTTTGCCCGCCCGCTCGACCCACGTCGTGAGGGCGGTCTTGAACGGCCAGATCACCACCAGCGAGCCGACGATGAAGCCGGTCATCAGTGCCACGGTCTGGTCGTGGAAGCGGGTATACACCCAGCCGAGCACGTGCGAGAACGCCAGCAGGCCAACCACGCAGCCGAGCGCAACCGGCAGCAGGATGGCGAGGTCCAGTCGGCCTACCGCGCCCAGCACCAGGGCGTAGTTGCCCATGATGATCAGCACGAAAGAGCCTGACAGCCCGGGCAGGATCATGCTGCAGATGGCCACGACACCGCAGAGCACGAGGTAGACGAAACCGGTGTTCTCGCCAGCCGGTGCGAGCAGCGCGATGCCGACCGCCGTCGCGGCACCGACGGCCAACGCCACCCGGCTCGGGGTGGTCCAGTGGCGCACGGTGCGTCCGACCGAGACGACCGACACCGCAATCAGGCCGAAGAAAAAGGCCATGGTCAGCGTCTCGTGCCGGTCCAGCAGAAACTCCAGCAGTTTGGCGAGCGAGAAGATGCTCGCGGCGACGCCGAGGCTGATCGCCGCGAGAAAGCCGCCATCGACGTGCGCCCAGAGGCGCTTGAGGTCACCGGCGAACAGCAGTTTCAGCGCCTGCAGATCACAGCGCCGCAGCGCGTTGATCAGGCGTTCGTAGATCCCGGTGACGAGCGCCACGGTGCCGCCGGACACGCCGGGCACCACGTTGGCGGCGCCCATTGCGAGGCCTTTGAGAAAAAGGGAGGCAAACGGTGGCATGGCGGGCTCGACGCGGTGGATAGGACAGCTATCGGGAGCATAGTCCGCCGACTGAACCCGCACGGCGTCGCGCGCGCGGTGTCGGTCTCAGCTCAGGCCCAGCTTGGCCCGGATGGTCGCATCACGCAGCGAAATCTCTTCTCCTGCGAAGGCCGAGGCGTCTTCGCCGCACATCCAGACCAGGGCCTTTGCAGGCCAACTGGGGTCGATGTGCACACTCGGGTCGAGTTGGCTGACCGCGTTGATGCCCGACGCCTTGATCTTGACCTGCATGTCCGTGGCGACGGTACCGGGACTCAGGCCCATGACGGTGATGCCCTGATCGCCGAACTCGGCGTGCACACAGCGGGTGAGCATGGCGCTGCCGGCCTTCGCTGCGCAGTAGTGGCTCCAGCCGGGCAATGCGTGCTGTGCGGCACCCGAGCTGACGTTGAGGATCCGGCCGCCGCCCTGGGCCAGCATCATTGGCAGCGCGATGTGCACGCCGTTGAACACCCCTTTGAGGTTGATGTCGACCGCGTGTGACCACGCCGCCGGATCGACCGTGTCGAGGCAGGCGATCGGGTCGATCACACCGGCATTGTTGATCAGCACATCCAGACTGCCGCACCGGCTGTGCGCCTCGGAGAGTGCCTGCTGCACCTGGCCGTAGTCGGCAACGTCGCACGCCAATGCCAAGGCGGTTCCGCCCGAGGCCTCGATGGCGTCGCGCGTTCGATTGCAGGCGGCGACGTCACGCGCGAGCAACACCACGCGCGCACCGGCCTCGGCGAAAGTGTACGCGGCGGATTCGCCGATCCCGCGGCTCGCGCCGGTGATCACCACGGATGTGTTTTCAAGCTCTCTCATGAACGGGTTCTCGTCGGAAGCGGCTTACACCAGCGTCAGAATGTGGTCCCAGTGTGCGGGCTCGACGGGCAGGATACTGAGGCGTTGGCCACGTTGCAGCAGGCGGAACCCGTCCAACGCCGGATCCTCGCGCATCTCGGCGAGGCTGACCGTGCGTTTGAATTTGCGGCTGAACTTCACGTCGACCATCATCCAACGTGGCGCGTCGGCGGTGGACTTGGGGTCGAAGTATTTGCTGTCGGGGTCCAGCGCCGTGTGATCCGGGTACGCTTCGCGGTGGACCGTCATGGTGCCGACGATGCCCGGCACGTCGGTGTTGGAGTGGTAGAAAAAAGCCTTGTCGCCCCGCTTCATGGTGTCGCGCATGAAGTTGCGCGCCTGGTAGTTGCGGATACCGTCCCAGGGCTCCACTTTCACGCGTTTGAGATCGTCTATGCCGAACACGTCCGGTTCGGATTTCATCAGCCAGTAGTTCATGGGGTCAACGCGTCCTCGCGAATGTAGAGTTGCTGCTCCGTGGCGATCATGTCCAGCGGGACATCCCAGGGCATCGGGCGCAATCGGGCCTCCCGTTGCATGTCGTGGGCAACGCCGATCAGGACCGGTGTGCGCACGGCCGGGTCGAGTCGGAACGCGAAGCTCCGGTCGTAGAAGCCGCCACCCTGGCCGATGCGCTGACAGTGGTCGTCGAATACCACGAGCGGCGCGAGCACGAGGTCGATGTCCGCTGGTGGGACACGGGCCGATGGGTCGTGGTGCGGTTCAAGCAATCCGAGGTCCCGGCGTTCGAGCGGCGCACCCGGTGTCCACGGCGCGAAGGCCATGGTGCCGTCGCGCAGGATCGGCAGGTGCACCACCTTGCCCAGTTCCGCCGCGATGTGCAGCACGGGTTCGAGCGATATCTCGCCACGCACGGCACAGTAGCCCGCAAGGGTGCGCGCCGATCGAAACGCGGGCAGCGCGGACAACCGGTCAGCGAGCCGTTCGGCGTTGCGCTGCTGGCGGGATTCGGGCAGCGCCGCGCGGGCTCGTCGGTGTGCAGAGCGCAACGCGCTGACCTCTGCAGCGGGCGATTCCGGCATCTCGTTTTCTCGTTTTCGACAGGCAATTGTGTCACGCTTTTCTGACGGAATCATGGGCGCGACCACGGTGACAACACTCGACTTCGACGGCGTGCAACACGCGCACGCGCGCATCCGTCCCCACGTGCTCGAAACCCCCGTGGTCAGCAGTCGCGTGTTGAATGCGGCGATCGGGCACGAGGTGTACTTCAAGGCCGAATGCCTGCAACGCGTCGGCGCGTTCAAGGCGCGAGGGGCGTGCAACGCCGTGCGTCGGCGCCTCGACGACGGCGAGCGACCTGCCCGCGTCGTCGCGCAGAGTTCCGGTAACCATGCACAGGCGACAGCCTGGGCAGCCGCCTTGTTCGGTCTGCCAGCGACGATCGTGATGCCGGCCGACGTGAGTCAGGTCAAGGTGCAGGCGACGCGCGCGTATGGCGCCGAGACCGAGTTCACAGCGGACCGGGCGGCGAGCGAGCGCCGCATCCGTGCGCTGGCCGAGCACCCCGGCACGCTGTGGGTGCACCCCTACGACGACGACGATGTGATCCTGGGGCAGGGCACCGCCACCCTGGAGGCCTTGCAGTCGCTCGGCCCGGTCGATCTGATTGCCGGGCCCTGCGGTGGCGGTGGGCTCGTCGGGGGGGCTCTGCTCGCCGCCAGCGGGCTGGCGCCGAACGCGGATGTCATCGGTGTCGAGCCGGCGGGTGCCGACGACGCCGCCCAATCGCTGGCGGCCGGTCGCGTGGTCAGTCTGCCGCACTCGCCCGACACCCTCGCCGACGGGGTGCGCACGCTGTCGATCGGCGAACGCAACTTCCGCCTGTTCGCGAACCTCGCAGGGATCGAGGTGGTCTCCGACGACGCCATTTGCCGCTGGACTCAGTGGCTGTCACACCTGCTCAAACTGCACCTCGAGCCCACCGCCGCGCTCGGCATGGCCGGTGCGGCGCAGTGGCTCGCGGGAAAACGCACACCGCAGCGGGTGTTGGTGATCCTGTCGGGTGGCAATGTGGACGCCGAAGCCACGCGACGGGTGTGGTCGACCAACCACCTCGATGCGCTGCCCACACTGTGACTGCATGCCCCGAACGCCGGTGTAACGTTGGCGAAACCCCGGCTTCGGCGTGCACGGGGATTGGCGTGGCTGGGCCTTGCCAAATGGCTGCCGGTGCCGCCTAATTGCGCCTCAACCGTTCCGCGCAGCCCTTGCATGACCCAGCCTGCTCTGATCGCCGAGAACATCCACAAGCGTTTTGGCGAGCTCGATGTGCTCAAGGGACTCGATCTGACTGCCAACAAGGGCGATGTGGTCTCGATCATCGGCAGCTCGGGATCGGGCAAGAGCACCTTTCTGCGATGCATCAATTTCCTTGAAACACCCGACCGGGGCCGCGTCGTGCTGGATGGCGAGGAAGTGCGCGTCAGTGCGGGCAGACAAGGCCAACCCGGCCGAGCCGACCCCGCTCAGATCAGCCGGCTTCGGTCGCGTCTGGGCATGGTCTTTCAGAACTTCAACCTGTGGTCCCACATGACGGTGCTGCAGAACGTCATGGAAGGACCGGTGCAGGTCCTCGGCCGACCGGCCCGCGAGGTGCGTGACGAGGCGATGGTCACCCTGGACAAGGTGGGCATCGCCGACAAGGCGGACGCGTGGCCGGCGCAGCTCTCCGGTGGACAGCAGCAGCGGGTCGCCATCGCCCGTGCCCTCACCATGCAACCCAGCGTGTTGCTGTTCGATGAACCGACCTCAGCGCTGGACCCGGAGTTGGTCGGCGAGGTGCTGCGCGTGATGCGTGCCCTTGCGGAAGAAGGCCGGACGATGATCGTGGTCACCCACGAAATGGGCTTTGCGCGCGAGGTGTCAGACCAGGTGATGTTCCTCCACGCGGGCCGCGTCGAGGAGCGGGGGGCGCCCGACGCCGTGTTCACGAGCCCCCAATCCGAACGATGCCGCGCGTTCCTCGAGAGCGTGCTGTGAGCATGTCATATCCAACCAATGGAGCATTCCGATGAAAAAAATGGTTCAAATCGCTGCGGCTGCAGCCCTGTTCAGCGGTGCGGCGTTCGCCGATCACCACACCATTCGCATGGGCACCGAGGGTGCATACCCGCCGTACAACTTCATCAACGACAACGGTGAAGTCGACGGCTTTGAACGCGAGCTCGGCGATGAGCTGTGTGCCCGCGCTGAACTCGACTGCAAATGGGTCGTCAACGACTGGGACAGCATCATCCCCAACCTCGTGAGCGGCAACTACGACACGATCATCGCTGGCATGAGCGTCACGGCCGAGCGGGACGAAGTCATTGATTTCACTCAGGACTACGTGCCGGCTGATCCCTCGATGTTCGTCGGGCTGGCGGGTGCCGGTGCAGACGCCATGAGCGGTGTGGTCGCGGCTCAGGTCAGCACCATCCAGGCGAGTCACGTGGCCGCGAGCGGGGCAACACTGGTCGAATTCGCCACACCGGATGAAACCATTGCGGCCGTGCGCAACGGCGAGGCCGATGCGGTGTTGGCCGACGGCGAATACCTCAAGCCGATCGTCGCCGAGAGCGGCGGTGAACTCGAAGTGCTGGGTGAAGTGCAGATCGGCGGCGGCGTCGGCATGGGCATTCGCGAGAGCGACGGCAAGCTGCGCGACAAGATGAACGCCGCAATCCAGTCGATGAAGGACGATGGCAGCCTCAACGCGCTGCTGAAGAAGTGGTTCGGCGACGACACCAACCTGTACAACTGAGTGCGGGAGTCGTTCTCACCAGCAATGGCACACACGGCCGGCCCGCGGGCCGGCCTGTGTGGCTGACGACCGGGGGCGCCCGTGTTCGAGTACTGTGCTGATCCTGCGGTCCTGAGCGATGTGCGGTGGTTGACGTGCTATCTGACGACCGCCAAGCACATGAGCTTCTACAAGAGCTTCGGCACGGTCATGGGTTTGCTGGCGCTGGCGGTTCCCTTGATCCTGGCTTTCGGCCTGTGCGGCGCGCTGGCACGGCGTGCCCGCTTTGCCCCGGTCCGCTGGGTCGGGCTCGGCTACACGAGCATGGTCCGGGGCATCCCGGACATCGTCTTCTTCCTGTTCGTGCCGATCGCACTCGACCAGGGGATCGAGTACCTTCGCCATCGGGTGTTGTGCCCCGAGGTCACCGAGCCCGTCAGGCAAGGTAACGACTTCGTGGTGTGCGCGGTGGCGAAACTGCCGCTGAACAGCAGCGAGGCCTGGGTGCACGACGCCTACGGTTTCACGCTGGCGCTCGTCGCCTACGCCATTGTGTTCGGTGCCTTCGCGGCCAACATCCTGTATGGCGCCTTGTCCGCAGTGCCACGCGGGCAGATCGAAGCCGCCGAGTCGATCGGCATGACGGCGGGACAGGTCTTGCGGCGCGTGCTCTTGCCGCAAATGTGGTTGTACGCCCTGCCGGGCCTGTCGAACCTCTGGCAGATCCTCGTCAAGGCGACGCCCTTGCTGTTTCTGCTGGGCATTGAGGACATCGTCTACTGGGCGCGGGAACTCGGGGGCAGCAAGACGAGCGCCTACCAGTACGCCCACGGCGACTGGCGAATCTGGTACTTCGGTGCGTTGCTGATCTTCTACCTTGGTGTTACCAGTGTCAGCCAGCGGGTGTTCGAGCGACTCAACCAGCGGTTGAGCCGGGGGCAGTCGATCTCGGGTGCCGATGCGATGGCGCGTTGATGAGTTGCGAAGCCGCGGTCTCCGACTACGCCCTGCGGGCGCTGGGCATCGGCGCCCGGGTGTTGCCGCGCAGTGAGTTCGACCTCTGTCAGCAGGTCGTCCTGATCGGCAGTGGACTGATCTGGAACCTGTATTTCGCGTTTCTGGCGCTGGGTCTGGGTTTCGGCCTTGCCGTGTTACTGGCGCTGGGCAAGAACAGCCCGCACCGCCGCTGGCGATGGCCCGCGGGCGGCCTGGTGTACGTGTTTCGCGGCACACCGTTGTTCATTCAGTTTTTCTTCGCCTACGAAATGTTCGTTTTGTTGCCGAAACTCGGTTACACGATCGAATTCGGCTCGTTGGTGATCTCGGTCGAGACGCGCTGGTTGACGCGGGCCTGGCTTGGCGCCTTGATCGTGTTGTTCCTCAACACCGCGTGCTACACCGCGGAGATCTTCTACGGTGCGTTGCGCGCGGTGCCCAAGGGGGACCTGGAAGCCGCCGACGCCATTGGTCTGGTCGGCTTCAAGCGCTTTCGGCGCATTGTGTGGCCGACCATGTTGCGTCTGGCGTGGCCGGCCTACACCAACGAGGCCATCTTCCTGTTTCACGCAACCGCGCTGGTGTATTTCTCGAGCTTCCCCGCGTGGCGTCAGCAGGGCGACGCCTTGTATTACGCGAGTTATTTTGCCGAGAAGACGTTCAACCCCTTCGTTGCCTACCCGATCGTGGCGGTGTACTTCATGGTGTTCACGGTGATCCTGATCGGGGTATTCGGCCTGGTCTCTCGCCGGTTGACCCGGCACCTCGACGGCGCGCGGTGACACCGCACCGTGGGGGTGGGGACAGGTCAGGCGGTGGGTTTTGAGAACCGCGGCAGGATCTTGGTCAGTGCGGGTTGGTGACGCGCCACGGCGCTGTCGATGCCGCTTGCCAATTTGGCCAGGGACTGGGGTGTGAATTTGCTGGCGTCCGGGTTGCTCGCCTTGATCGGCTCGGGTGTGCGACCGGTGTTGTAGGCGTTTCGCAATTCGCAGCGCATTTGCTCCGCCGCGTCGACTGAACCCAACACCAGGGACAAGTCGTCCAGGCGCTCGATACAGGTGCGTGCTTTCTGGAAGTTGAAGCGCCTGACCGCAATCATGCCGATGTGGAAGTAGGCGTGTGCCTGGTAAATCGGCAGGTCACTCGAGTGCCGCTCGAGCTCCAGTGCGAGTTCGAGGGCCTCTTGCAGCTCGCCGGTGGCGACCGCCACAGCGCAGAGTGAATCGAGAATGAGGCAGTAGTCTGACAGCGGCATGTCGGACGCCATCAACCGTTGTTTGACGTTGTGGTGTTGCAGGGTTCGCTTGGCGGCCTGCACATCACCGCTCCACAACAGGCGGTCGGTGTTGCGTGCAAGTGCCTTGAGTTGCCGCGTCTGGTCGCCGGCGAGGTTGGCGAGGGCAAAGCCGGCAATCGCGCCCCGTGTGCGGAGGTCCGAGACGGACCGATCGGTCTGGCTCGGTTGCAACGCGCTCAGGTCGCCGCACAGGTCGTGCAACACATCGAAGTCACCCAACTGCAGTGCGAGTTGCCATGACTCTTCGAACCACTCGGTCCAACGCGGGTCCTGAAAGCGCTGCGCGGCCATGGACCCGGTGCGCAGGGTTGCAGCCCAGGCGTGCAAGCTGTCTGTCGGCAAGGCCTGAGGGTTGACCCGCTGTCGCAGCACATCGACGGCTTCGATGACACTCTCGAGCGACCCGTAGCCACGCGAGCGCTTCAGCAGCGCCGCGATGACGGCATCGATGCGAGCGGCAAAGCGCTGGTCGCTCTCGAGAACGAGCGTGTCAAAATCGCCGTTGTCCAGACCGGCGAGCAGATCCTCATCAGACACTGCGAACGAAAACCTTCAGTGATCGGACTGAAATCATAATGCACGGTACGGCCATTTTTTTAGCCGTAAGCGCCACTTTTTCGACGCGAGCCCGTGCCGAGCCGGGGCGCGAGGTGTGCCTTGCAATCGATCTCGGGCGGCGTGCGAACGCGGTTTGGCGACACGGCCGGGCTGGTACTGCGCTGCCTCAGGTGGTCGTTGTGCAGGGAAAATTGCCTGCTTCTCGACAGCGCGACGCGCACGCTAACCGGGTTGGAAGCCGCGTTCTCGCGCCTGCCGGTCAGCGGTCGCGGCGGCGCTGGTGCTGCGTCGTGCGCCTGATTCCGCATCACAGTTTTGCACGGCAGTGTTTCAAAAATGGTGCGGTTTGCCGGAGGCAGGTCGCGCCGATCTGATCGGCTGTTGCGACACGTCCTTGTCAGGGTCCGGTTGTCAGCGTCGCCTGCAGTCATCGCAAGCGCGGACGCGAGCCGCGCGCCACGGCGTCGGCCGGTTGTTGCGCGTTTCGCCTCGCGCTGGGCGGGTGGTAGGATCAGGCCGCCGGTCGACACCGCACCCGGCGCGGTCCGGCCCGATTGTGGAAGTGACTTTGGGGCAGCCATGCAAACGACGTCAGATGCCGTGGTGGATGCGTGGACCGGCAACGTGAGTGTGCTGGTCATCGATGATCATCCGCTCTTTCGCGACGCGCTCACCAGCGCGCTGCGGGCGTCCTTTGAACAGGTGCGAACACGCGAAGCGCACAGTCTCGAAAGCGGGTTGGCCGAGCTCGCTGTCGCTGGCGATGGCAGCGTGGACATCGCACTGCTGGACCTCAACCTGCCTGGCGTCCAACACTTCGATGCGCTGCTTGAGCTGCGCGGCCGGTACCCGAAACTGCCGGTGCTGGTCGTGTCCGGATTTGAGCAGGACACGGTGATCGCCGAGGCATTGTCCTTTGGTGCGGCAGGGTACATCCCGAAATCGGCGGGCAAACACGCGCTGGTGGACGCGGTCTGCAGCGTGTTGCGTGGGGAGGTGTACACCCCCGCGGGCTACACAGTCGGGGACGACAGCATCATCGACGATGAGAAGCGCAACATCATCGAGCGCATTGCGAGCCTCACACCGCAGCAGCTGCGCGTGCTCAACATGCTGCGTGAAGGGCTGCTGAACAAACAGATTGCCCACGAGCTCGGTGTGGGTGCGACCACGGTGAAGGCCCACGTGTCCGAAATTCTTCGCAAGCTCAAGGTGTACAACCGAACCCAGGCGGTCATTCTGGTCTCCCGCCTCGGCGATGAGTTCTTCGAAGCCGACACCCCGGCAACGGCAGGTCCCCTACCGGATTCAGCTCCGAGCTGAACCCGAATCCGTTCGGTCCGGCGTCGAGGACGCAACGACCTGAAGCTGCGCGGCGCGCCCGCTCAGGTGGTTCAGCAGCGCACGCAACTGGGCCGGCTTCACCGGTTTGGGCATAATTTCAATGTGAGCCTGCTGTGCCGCGCGCGCGAGCGACGGCGATGGGTCGGCCGTGACGATGACCGCGGGCAGGTGGTGTTGCATGCGCTGGCGCAACGCCACGATGGCGTCGAGTCCCAGTTCGTTGTGGTCAAGGTGCTGGTCAGCGACGATGATTTCCGGTTGGAAGCGCGCGGCCGTCTGTTCCGCTGTGGTGGCCGAACACGCGCTGTCGATGTGGTAGCCCCACTGCTGGAACAGCGTCGACATCGCCTCGACGATGGCCGGGTCGTTTTCGATCAGCAGCACGCGTCGGCCGCGGTTCTGTTGCACCGCGGCGCTGCGTGGCACGGGCTGAACTCGCTTCAGCGGTGTGGCTCCGTGGTAGCGCTCGGCCCGCAAGCTGAAGGTGCTGCCGACACCGACACGCGAGCGCACGACCAACTCGTGGTCCAGCGTTTTGACCATCCGGTTGACGATCGACAAGCCAAGCCCGAGCCCCTCCGATTGGGTGGTCGACTCGCCGCGGTGTCGACCGCGGTGAAACTCCTCGAACACGGTGCCGATTTCGCTTTGCTCAATGCCGACGCCGGTGTCGACCACGTCGATGCGTACGGTGTCGTCCGCCCGGCGTGCAGCCAGCAGAACACCGCCCGTGTTGGTGTACTGAAGTGCGTTGGCGAGGATGTTTTGCAGGATACGCCGCAGGATGGTGCGGTCGGAAACCACGCGCAGGTCCGTGCGCCTGGAGCGCAATACCAGATTGCGTTGCGCTGCAAGGGGCGCCATCTCCCCGTGCAGGTCAGCGAACAACCGATGCAGCTCGATCGGCTCGAACGTCGGTTGCACGACTCCCGCATCGAGTCGCGAGATGTCGAGCAGGGTGCGCAGCAATTCCTCCATGTTGGTCAGCGAGCGCTGAATCTGCGCGGCGAGTTGCCGGCCGTGGGCGTCGACGTCGGATTCCATCAGCGAGGACAGCAGCAATTGCGCCGCGTTCAGGGGTTGCAGGACATCGTGGCTCGCGGCGGCGAGGTAGCGCGTTTTGGATCGGTTGGCCTCCTCGGCGGTTTCCTTGGCCTGCTGCAGCGCGAGGTTGCTGTTTTCCAGACTGCGCAGGGTGGTGGTCAGCTCGATGGTCCGTTGCTTGATCTGTGCCTCGAGTTCGATCGCGGTCTGGAACAGCGAGAAGGCGCTGCCCTGCTGGTTGTAGGAGCGTTCCACCTGGTTCATCAGGGCGCGGTTGATCTTGCGAAGGCGCGCGTTCTCGCGCGTCAGACGATCGAGTGCGTCGGTGCCGCCGGTCATCGGACGTCGGCCGCAGGCGTACCGTCGCCCGCTGGCGCAGCAAAGGCGATGCCTGTGCAGGTCTGGTTGATGTGCATGGCGTGAAACTGCTCGCCATACGTGGCGAAGCCGACGAAGTTGAACGTCTGGTAGAGCTCCGACATGGCGTTGTAGAGCCCGCGGTTGCGTGCATCCGTGCGTCGGTAGGCGCAATCAAAGCCGAGAATGGTGTCGAGTGGACCGATCCGTTGCATCACACCATGGAGGGTTTCGGCGGTGGTCTCGACCATGGCGACCGGTTCTGACAGGGTCAGCACGATGCCCTCGTCAATGGCACAGAAGAACCGCAGCGAGCCGTCGCTGTACACGTGGCTGATGGCGCGGCAGAAATACTCGCCGCCGACCCGCACGACCAGGGGATGGGACGCGAAGGTCGTCGCACTCAAGGTGTTCGGGTCGGCGTTGACCAGCCGCGCATACTCCTCCGCAGCGCGCACCCCGTTGAACTCGTAGACGATGCGCTCACTGGGGTCGCACTCGGTCACAACGAGCTTCGCCTCGGTGGCGACGAAATTCTTGGTCGAGAAGGCTTCGAATCGCAAGTCGGTGCGCATCATGATGACGATCGCTGCGCCGCTGTAGTCGGAGGCGCCGAACACCTGAGTGGTATGCTCGAAGTACGCGTCGTCACCGGAGGACCCGCCGAGCAGCACGATGCCGTCCAGTGCGCGGTTGATTGCCGTGGTCACCGCCTCCTCGGAGCGCGACAAGCCGTCGATCACACTCAGGGCGAACACGCCATCGCGGCGCCCGCCGGCGAAGCGTTCGCGCAACTGGCCCACCCGGTTGGCGATGTCTTCCATGCCGCGGTCGGCGACCTGTTCGATCAGCAGCGCATCGGCTTCGAAATGTGCCGAGGGAAACAGCACCGCGACGATGTTGTTCTCTTGGAGCCCCTCGGGCGTCAACTCCCCGGCAGTCGAACAGCCAGCGACGATCGGCACGTCCTGCGCGGCGGCCAGCGCAGCCAGGAACGCCGCTGGCGGGTAGCGGTGTTGAGAGTAGAACACCAGCACCAGGCTGTACGAGGTGCGGCTGCACTCCATGGCGACGTCCCGGGCGAAGCCCTCGCCGTCACCGTCGAAGGACCACACGGTGCACAAGCCACTGGGGTTGATTCGTCGCGCGCTGGGCATGGTCGGGTTGGCCGGGGACAGGCCTCCGCACCCTACCACCTCGCTTGCGCGGTCGGAAACACGCTGTCGCGTCGCGGCCGTCAGACACGCTGCACTGGCATCGTATCTTGACCTATTGGACAATATAATTTGCTCAAATATGCGGTATTGTGCAGATATCAAAACGACGTCGTGCCTGGGTGCGATCTTCCCTGCCGCAGGGCGGGGCGGTATTGCCGTCGACAGGGCACGGTGCCGCACACCGCCAACACAACCAGTGAGTGCATGCATGGAGATCGTGGGGGAGCGTGTCGTCAAGGCACCGCGGGAGGCCGTCTGGGCTGCGTTGAACGACCCGGAGGTGCTCAAGGCGTGCATCATGGGGTGCGAAGCGATCGAGCAGCACTCGGAGACCGAGCTCAACGCCACGGTCGTCGCCCGCTTTGGCCCGGTCAAGGCCACCTTCAACGCCGACATCACACTCGAAGATCTCAGTCCGCCGGCGAGCTACCGCCTGGTGGGGCAGGGGCAGGGCGGTATCGCGGGTTTTGCCAAGGGTGGTGCTGCTATCACGTTGGACGAGGTCGATGACGGCACGCTGCTGCGCTACAACGCCGACATGGCCGTCGGCGGCAAGCTCGCACAGGTCGGATCGCGGCTGGTTGGCAGCACGACCAAGAAGCTCATAGCCAGTTTTTTTGATGCGCTCGACGCCCACCTCGAGGCCGAGGCCTGAAGCGGGTGATCGTGTGCGCCATCCCCGGCGACGGGGAGACAACCTGAGGAGACGAGAATGTCAGTGAATGTGTCGATCACGGTCAATGGAAAACCGGTCTCGGCGGAAGTGGACGACGAGACCCTGCTCGTGACCTTCTTGCGGGATCACCTGCGCCTGACGGGCACCCACGTCGGCTGCGACACCAGCCAGTGTGGCGCCTGCACCATCCACCTCAACGGGGACGCGGTCAAATCCTGCACCATGCTGGTCGCCCAGGCCGACGGCTGCGAGGTCGCGACCATCGAAGGCGTGTCCGACGGTGAGACGCTGCACCCGATGCAGCAGGCGTTCAAGGACAACCACGGTCTGCAGTGCGGTTTCTGCACGCCAGGCATGATCATGAGCGCACTCGACATCGTCAAGCAAAACGCGTCGCCCAGCGAGGGACAGGTGCGCGACGCTCTCGAGGGCAACCTCTGCCGCTGCACCGGGTACACCAACATCGTGCGCTCCATCCTCGCGGGTGCCAAAGAAATGGAGGCGAGCTGATGGCTGCTGCAGAACCCCTGAATACCGGCATCGGAGAATCCGTTACCCGCGTCGAGGACAGCCGCTTCCTGCGTGGCCTCGGCAACTACGTTGACGACATCGTCCTGCCGAGCCAGAGCTACGCCGTCATGGTGCGCTCGCCGCACGCACGCGCGACGATCAATGGCATCGACACCGCCGCCGCACTCGCTTCGGACGGGGTGTTGGCGGTGCTGACCGCGGACGACTTCAGTGCGTTTGGCGGTTTGCCCTGCGGTTGGCAGGTGCACAGCAAGAACGGCGACCCGATGACGGAACCCAAGCACCCGATCCTCGCCGAGGGCGCGGTGCGCCACGTCGGTGACCCGGTGGCGGTGGTCGTGGCCGAGAGCAAGGCGCAGGCACGCCGTGCGGCGGGTCTGGTGGATGTGAACTACAGCGAAGGAGACGCGGTCGTCGACCTGCAGTTGGCGGCCAGCGACGGCGCCGAGCTCGTGCACAGCGACACGCCCAGCAACGTGTGTTTTGACTGGGAACTCGGCGACGCTGCAGCGACCGACGCCGCCATCGCCGCTGCGGCCCACGTGACCCGGCTCGAGTTGGTCAACAACCGCCTGGTGCCAAACGCGATGGAACCGCGCGCGGCCATCGGTGACTACAACTCGGCGAACGGCGAGCACACGCTCTACACCACCAGCCAGAACCCGCACGTGATCCGCCTGCTGATGGGCGCCTTCGTGCTGAGCCTGCCCGAGCACAAATTGCGGGTCGTTGCACCTGACGTCGGCGGCGGCTTCGGCTCGAAGATCTTCCACTACGCCGAGGAGGCGATCGTCACGGTGGCGTCCAAGCTCATCGGCCGGCCAGTGAAGTGGACAGCGGATCGCAGCGAGTCGTTCATCTCCGACGCGCACGGTCGCGACCACGTGACCACGGTTGAACTCGCGCTGGACGGCGACGGCATGTTCCTCGGTTTGCGGTCGACCACGTTGGCCAACATGGGCGCGTACCTCTCGACCTTCGCGCCCTCGGTACCGACCTACTTGCACGGCACACTGTTGGCTGGCACCTACACCACACCGGCGATCTACACCAACGTCAAGGGCGTGTTCACCAATACGGTGGCAGTCGATGCCTACCGCGGCGCAGGGCGGCCCGAGGCCTCGTACCTGCTCGAGCGGGTGGTCGACCTCGCGGCGATTGAAACGGGCATCGACCCGGTCGAGTTGCGGCGGCGCAACTTCATCCAGCCCGCTGCGTTTCCCTACGACACACCGGTTGCACTCACCTATGACATCGGAAACTACCAGGCCACGCTCGATATGGCGCTGGAGAACACCGACGCCGCCGGGTTCGATGGCCGCAAGGCGGCGTCCGCGGCACGCGGCAAGCTGCGCGGTCGCGGCATCGCCTGCTACATCGAAGCCTGCGGTATCGCGCCGTCGAACATCGCCGGTGCACTCGGTGCCCGGGCCGGTCTTTACGAGGCGGCCACGGTGCGCGTTAACCCGACCGGCTCGGTCGCAGTGCTCACCGGCTCGCACTCTCACGGTCAGGGTCACGAAACGACCTTCGCGCAAGTGGTGTCCGACACCCTCGGTATCCCGATCGAGAACGTCGACATTGTCCACGGTGACACCGGCAAGATCCCCTTCGGTATGGGCACCTACGGGTCGCGTTCGATCGCGGTTGGGGGTGCAGCACTGTCGAACGCGCTCGACAAGATCGTCCTGAAGGGGCGCCAGATCGCGGCGCACCTGATGGAGGCGAGCGCCGACGACGTGGTGTTCAAGGACGGCCAGTTCTCGGTCGAAGGCACCGACAAATCGGTGGGCTTCGGCGATGTGGCGTTGACCGCCTATGTGCCGCACAACTTCCCGCTCGAGACGCTCGAGCCCGGCTTGGAGGAAACGGCGTTCTATGACCCGAAGAACTTCACCTACCCGTCGGGTGCCTACGTCTGTGAGGTCGAAGTGGACAAGGACACCGGCGTCATCGACATCGTCGAGTTCCACGCGTCAGACGACTTCGGCAACATCATCAACCCGATGATCGTCGAGGGTCAGGTGCACGGTGGGGTGGCACAAGGGGTTGGGCAGGCGCTGATGGAAGGCGCGGTCTACGACGACAACGGCCAGCTCCTGACTGGCAGCTACATGGATTACTGCATGCCGCGTGCGGACGACTTGCCCAACGTCACAGTAAGCAACCATGTGACCGCCTGCACGCACAACCCGTTGGGCGTGAAGGGCTGTGGTGAGGCCGGTGCGATCGGCTCCCCGCCGGCTGTTGTCAACGCCGTCATCAACGCGCTCAGCGACTACGGTGTGAAACACATCGACATGCCCGTGACGGCCCACAAGGTGTGGTCCATCATGAACGCCAACGGAAACTGAGGAGAGCCCCATGGAAGCTTTTACCTACCGCAAACCCGGCTCTGCTGACGAAGCTGTTGCCACGCTCAACGGCGCCGACGACGGCAAGTTCATGGCCGGTGGCATGACGCTGTTGCCCACCATGAAGCAGATGCTTGCGGCACCGGACACACTCGTCGACCTCGGCGGCATTGACGGACTTGTCGGCATCAGCCGTGACGGCGACACGCTTGTTGTCGGCGCGATGACCACCCACGCCTCGGTCGCCGCAAGCGCCGAGGTGCAGTCGGCCATTCCGGCCCTGGCGGCACTCGCAAGCGGCATTGGCGACCCGATGGTTCGCAACCGTGGCACCATTGGCGGGTCCATCGCCAACGCCGACCCCGCCGCGGACTACCCTGCGGCCGTCGTGGGCCTGAACGCCACGGTCAACACCAACACGCGCAGCATTGCTGCCGACGACTTCTTCGTCGACGTCTTCGAGACAGCCCTCGCTGACGACGAGTTGGTGGTGTCGGTCAGTTTTCCGATCCCGGCCAAGGCGGCGTACCGGAAGTTCCCCAACCCGGCCTCGCGCTACGCGGTTGTGGGGGTTATGGTGGCGCAAACCGGAGACGGTGTGCGAGTTGCAGTCACCGGAGCCGGGCCCAGCGTCTTCCGTGAAGCCGCGTTCGAGCAGGCCTTGGGTGGCAATTTTGCCGCCGATGCTCTCGACGGCCTCACGGTCGACGCGAGCAACCTCAATGAGGACATCCACGCCAGTGCCGCCTACCGGGCGAATCTGGTGTCCGTGATGGCCAAGAGGGCTGTGTCAGCCTGCTGAGGTCTCAGCACCCTGCACGGCCCGTTACTGGTGCAGTAGCGGGCCGTTTTTGTATCGGAAACACCCTATGTCTTTTTCGCTACCGACCACCGTCGACGGCACCCTGGCGCTTTTGAGTGCCCACGAGTACGTGGCCGATCGCGCGCTGGCGACAGCGCTGTTCCTGAGCCTGAAATTGGGCCGACCGTTGTTCCTCGAGGGGGACGCCGGCGTCGGCAAGACCGAGATCGCCAAGGTGGTGGCGGCGGCCACGGGCTCACCCCTGGTGCGCCTGCAATGCTACGAGGGCCTGGACGTCTCGGCGGCGGCGTACGAGTGGAACTACCCAGCACAGATGATGGAGATCCGCCTGGCTGAGGCAGGGCAGAGCGACAGCGACACGCTGCGCGAGCGGCTCTACAGCGAGCGCTTCCTCACGCGCAGGCCGCTGCTGCAAGCCCTCCAACCCGACGGTGCCGACCGGGCTGTGTTGCTGATCGACGAGCTGGACCGCGCCGATGAACCCTTTGAGGCGTTTCTGCTCGAAGTCCTTTCCGACTTCCAGATGTCCATTCCGGAACTTGGCACGGTGCGTTCGCAGCAGCCACCGATCGTCGTCGTCACGTCGAACCGAACCCGCGAGATTCACGACGCGATCAAGCGTCGCTGTTTCTACCACTGGGTCGACTACCCGAGCGCCGAGCGTGAACGCGAGATTCTGCGTCGCAAGGTGCCGCAGTTGCAAGATGACCTGAGCCGCGAGATCGTTGCCTTTGTGCAGAGTTTGCGCGGGCTCGATCTGTTCAAGTCGCCGGGCGTCGCCGAGACGCTGGACTGGGCACACGCCCTGACCCAGCTCGATGTCGTGTCGCTCGACCCTGAGGTGGTGGACCAATCCGTTGGCGCGCTGTTGAAATACCAGGACGACATCGCGCGGCTGCGCGGCACCGAGGCGGCGAGCTTGCTGGAACAGATTCGCATGGAAATGTCCCGTGATCAGTAGGGTGTCTCAGGCATCGACCTCAGGGGCGCGCCGACGTCGGAGCGCGCTGCGGTGACGTTGTCGTCCGAGCTGCGGCGAGTGCCGCGTTTGCCGGGCACCCACGGCGGACAGCTGGCGGACAACCTGATGCATTTCGCGCGTGTGCTGCGCGAAGTCGGCGTGCCCGTCGGACCCGGTGCGGTGCTGCGCGCCGCCGACGCCATTGGCGCCGTCGGGTTGCGCTCGCGCAGCGACCTCTACTGGACCTTGTCTGCGTGTTTTGTCAGCCGCCGTGAACACCGGCCGCTGTTCGACCAAACGTTTCACGTGTTTTGGCGCAACCCGCAGCTGCTCGAGCGCATGATGTCGATGATGCTGCCGCAACTGCGGGTGCCGAAGTCCGACGAGGCCGACAAGCTCAACCAACGCCTGACCGATGCGCTGAACGCCGACGCAGCGGACAGTCGGGATGTGCCCGAACAGGAGATTGTCGAGCACCAGTCGACCTTGACGTGGTCGGATCAGGAGACCCTGCAGGACATGGACTTCGAGACCATGAGTCAGCAGGAAACCCGCGACGCCCGGCGGGTGATCGAGCAGATGGACCTCGGCATGCCGCCGCAGCGCACGCGCCGCTACCGCAGCGGCAAGGGCCGTGAGATCGATTTGCGCGCGAGCGTGCGCGCTGCCGCGCGGCGCCCGGACTGCGGCATTCCACTGGTGACCCGACAGCGCCGCACGCGCGAACCGGCGATCGTGGCGCTGTGCGACATCTCGGGGTCGATGGCGCAATACTCGCGGATGATGCTGCACTTTCTACACGCGCTCACCCGCGATCAGCAGCGCGTGCACAGCTTCGTGTTCGGCACACGGCTGACCAACATCACACGCGCACTGGCGCAGCGTGATGTCGACGAGGCACTCGACACCGTCTCGCAACAGGTGTGCGATTGGAGCGGTGGCACGCGCATCGCCGACAGCCTGTTGCGGTTCAACCGTGACTGGTCGCGGCGCGTGATGTCGCAAGGGGCCGTCGTGTTGCTGATCACGGACGGTCTCGAGCGCGATGACAGTGCGTTGCTCGCAGTCGAGGCGGCGCGCTTGTCGCGCTCCTGCCAACGCCTGATCTGGCTCAACCCGCTGCTACGGTACGACAAGTACCAGGCGCTGGCCCAGGGGGCCAGGGCCTTGCTGCCCCACGTCAGTGACTTTCGCAGTGTGCACAACCTGACGGCCCTCGATGAACTCGCCGCACTGCTCGCCAGCCCGCGTGGCAACAGCATGCCTCCCCGCCGGCGCGCGGAACTGACTGTGGTGAAATGAGGGCGGGTGTGGGCACGCGGATCGCAGGGGTGCTGTTGGCGGCGGGGGAATCGCGCCGCATGGGTGAAACCAACAAACTGCTGCTGCCCGTGGCGGGGCAGGCGTTGCTGGCCCGCAGCGTGGCGCTGCTCGCCGACAGTCCGCTGAGCCCTCGGATGGTGGTCCTCGGACACCGTATCGAGGACAGTGCACCGGTGGTGAGCCAGCAGGGGATGGCGTTCGTGATCAATGCGCAGTTCGCCGAGGGCCAGCAGAGTTCGGTGCGCGCCGGCTTGCGTGCCGTGGTGCACGACGCCGACGCGGTGCTGGTCATGTTGGCCGATCTGCCGCGTCTGCAGCGCAGCACGCTCGCGTCGCTGCACGCCGCGGTGCAGACGTCGCCCGGCTTCGATGCCTGGGTGCCCGCGCACAAGGGCACCTGGGGCAACCCGCGCGTGCTCGGTGCAGCTTGGTGTCGCGCGCTGCTCGGCGACCCGGCGCTGTCGGCACGCACGTTGTTCAAACGCCACCCGGACCGGGTGGCGGTGGTGCCCGTCGACGACGCGGGTATTCTGCAGGACCTGGACACGCCCGACGACTACCGGGCGTACCTCGATGAGACGAGGAGATGACCTGATGGATTTCATTGACCAATTACGCGCGCTGCGCGATGCCAACAGGCCGTACGCGGTCGCCACGGTCGTCGACGTCGAGGGCTCATCCTCGGCGAAGACCGGCTCGAAGGCGATCATCGACGCCGACGGGCAGGTGGTGACCGGCTGGGTGGGCGGCGGCTGCGCGGAATCGACGGCCTGCCACGCAGCGCTTGAGGCGCTCGACAGCGGCCAGACGACAATCATCGACATCGACCTCGACGACGAGGTCCTCGGCGTGGGCATGCCGTGTGGCGGGAGTATGCGAGTGTACGTGGAACCGGTTCAAAGACAGCGCTGCGTGTGGATCATGGGGCACGGTGAGGTGGCGGAGCATCTGTGCCGTTTTGCGCACGCGCTCGGGCACCGCGTTATCGTCAACGACCCGATGGCCAGCGAGGCGAAATTTCCCGATGCCCACGAGCGCATCACCGACGACCTCGACTATGCAAAGCTCGACCCGCACGAAAGCGACTTTGTCGTCATCGCGACGCAGCACAAGGGCGACCACGAGTCGATGACGCGCGCGCTGGCGTCGGGGGCCGGGCTGATCTCCCTGATTGCGAGCCGCAAGCGTGCCGGACTCGTGATGGATTACCTGCGCGATCAGGGCTTCGACGACCAGGCGCTCTCGCGTGTGATGGCGCCCTGCGGGCTCGACATCGGCGCGCGCGTGCCGGCCGAGATTGCCTTGAGTGTGCTCAGTGAGATCACCCTGCATTGGCGCGGCGGCAGCGGCCGACGCATGCGTGAGTTGCTTGACGATCCGGCCGATGACTGAGATCAACAGCCTCTGGCGCGGGGATTTTCCCCAACTGCGCGCGGACACGGCCCTGCACTACCTCGACTCGGCGGCGACCGCGTTGAAGCCCGACGCCGTGCTCGAGGCCTGCACACGCGCCATGGGCCGCGAGTACGGACCGATCCACCGCGGGTTGTACCCGGCCGCCGAGCGTGCCACGGACGCCTACGAGGACGCGCGTGGCACGGTGTCGGCCTTCCTCGGCGCCGGCGTTGACGACCTGCTGATCTTCACCCGCTCGGCCACCGAGTCGATCAACGTGGTGGCCACCGGTTGGCTTGAGCCCCGGTTGGCGCCCGGCGACGAGGTCTGGGTCAGTGTGATGGAGCACCACGCGAACTACCTGCCCTGGCAGCGTGCCTGTGCGCGCACCGGGGCGACGCTTCGGGTGCTGCCGTTGAGCGACGCGAGCGGTTTCGACTTCGAGTCGATGCCGACCGTGACCCCCGCCGTCAAGATGATCGCGCTGACCGCTGTCTCCAACGTGCTCGGTGAAGCGCCGCCCATCGCTGCCGTGTGCGAGCAAGCGAGCGCTGTTGGCGCGGCCGTGCTGGTGGACGCGGCGCAGTCCGTTGGGCACCAAACCACGGCGTTTGACGCCTTGGGCTGCGATTTCCTCGTGGCGTCCGGTCACAAGATGCTGGGCCCGACCGGTGTTGGCGTGCTGCTCGGTCGGCGCGCGGCGCTCGAGCAGATCGAACCCCTGCTGGTCGGCGGCGGCATGGTCGACCAGGCGACGCTCGCAACCCCGGCGTGGGCGGCCCTGCCGGCCCGTCTCGAGGCCGGTTCGCCGAACCTCGTCGGCGCGGTGGGCATGGCGGCAGCAGCGCGCTACCTCGAGTCGGCCGGTCGCGACGCCGTGGCGGAGCATGTCGCGCAGCTCAGCGCGCACGCCCGCAGTGCCCTGTCGGCCATCGACGGGGTGACGGTGTACGGGATGGCGTCGCCGTCGAGTGGCCACGGCATCGTTTCGTTCAATCTCGACGACGTGCACCCGCACGACGTCGGCCAGATCGCCGGCGAACAGGGCGTGGCCATTCGCGCCGGTCACCACTGTTGCCAACCGTTGATGCAGGCCCTCGGAGTCGATGCGACGGCGCGCGCGAGCTTCGCACTCTACAACGACACGGCCGATGTCGACGCGCTGGTCGCTGCGGTGGCGTCGGTCAAGGACCTCTTCGGATCCATGCCATGAGCAGCTCACTCTACCGTGAACACCTACTCGACCATTTTCGTCGGCCGCGCAACAAGGGGGCGCTCGACGCGGCCATGGACCGGGAGCGGGGCAGCAACCCGCGCTGCGGAGACGACCTCGAAGTCGGCGTGTCGATCGCCGACGGCCACCTCGCGTCCCTGCGTTTCCACGGCAGAGGCTGCTCGGTGTGCATCGCGTCGGCATCGATGCTGACCGAAACCTGTGAGGCCCTGTCCGTGTCCGAGGCACGGGCGCTGTGTACGTCACTCGAGGATTGGGTCGGACAGCGCACCGGCGGTGAGCCACCGCACAGCCAACTCGAGGCACTCGACGGGGCACGGCCCCACGCCTCGAGGCACACCTGCATCCTCCTCGCCTGGCGCGCGCTCGCGGTGCTACTTGACCGACACACGAACGCGGCGCCCTCGGGCGACTGAAACGTCGCCGGCGCCAGCGGGTTTGCCCCGACTAGCCGTCGGGCGCCGTGTAGACCTCGGTGTCGGGGTGAAAGGCGTACCAGGCGAACCAGAAACCGACGATGCCCGGCAGGGCCTCGCCGTCGCCTGTGGTGATCTGAGCGGTGCGGTGCTCGCTGTCGAAATGCACCTGCACCGGTGTGCCGCCGATCGAGTCGACGAGCGGTGAGGCACCGCTCTGGGCAAGCTCCACAAAGGGCCACGCCTTCTCGCTGCCGTTGTGGCTCAGGCCGATGACGTTTTCCTTCGGGTGGTACCGCTTGCTCTCGGCCGACACCGGGAACATGACGTGGCTGCTGCTGTAGTAGCCGGTGTAGGGATCGCGCGCGTAATTGCGGGCGAAGCCGGTCTGGTCGCTGAGCACCACCGTGTCGCGGTGCCGGCGCCGCCAGTCCGCCCACGAGGTGTGCGTCACCGGGATCAGTTGCAGGCGTGTGCCGGTGTCGGGTCCGGTGACGGCCTCGGCCTTGATCTGCGACCACAGGCTCTCGCGGCTGCGGTCGTAGAGCAGCACATCGCTGTTGTACAGCAAGCCCGACACACCGAACTGACGGTCTTCTCCGTCGATCGCGCCGTGGAAGACCACGCCGGTGCCACACAACGGACAGAAGCTCACCACCACCGCGTTGCCGTTGATTCGGTCGTTGACAATCTCGTGCCAGTTCAGAATGGCGATGGGGTAGGCGCGTTGCACGCCGTCGACGTCGAGCCCGAGCACGCGATCATCGTCAGCGAGAAAGTCGGCGTCCTCGGCCGAGACGAACACCGGGTTGTCGATCGACGGAATGCCGTCGCGCGGCGGGCCGCCATGGAAGATCTTGCTCGGAGGAACCGTGGCACCGTCGAGGTCGAAGCCGTTCAGGGTGCGGCCGTGCGTCGCGGTCGCGAGTGCCGAGAGACACACGAGCGCACCCGTGAACACGGTTCGTAGGACAGGCGTCATGTCGGCTAACCCCCTTGAGGTGGCAACAGATCAGGCTCTGTTGCACCTTGAGAGCTTTCTCAGCGGAGCGCAAGTCCGTAGTTCTACCAGTCGCGTGCCGGTGCAACGTGGTGCACCGGCCGCCATGCCACGTGCGGGTCCGGGCGATCCGGTGGCGTCAGGACCCGGGGTACTCGCGGCGCGTGGCGCCGGTGTAGATCTGCTGCGGACGGCCGATCCGGAAGTGCGGGTCGGTGTGCATCTCCTGCCAGTGTGCGATCCACCCCACAGTACGTGCCATCGCAAACATCACCGTGAACATGCTCATCGGGATGTTGAGCGCACGCAGGATGATGCCCGAGTAGAAGTCGACGTTCGGGAACAACTTGCGCTCCTTGAAGTAGTCGTCGGCGAGCACAGCCTCTTCGAGTTCGCGGGCCAGCTGGAACAGCGGCTGATCGCCTCCGAGCTCGTCCAGCAAGTCGTGGCAGACACCCTGGATGCACGTGGCGCGGGGGTCGTAGTTCTTGTAGACGCGGTGGCCGAAGCCCATCAGTCGGAATGGGTCGTTCTTGTCTTTCGCCCGGGCGATGGTGCTCTCAATGGTTTCGCCCGATTCCATGATGCTGTCGAGCATGTTCATCACGGCCTCGTTTGCACCCCCGTGGGCCGGTCCCCAGAGGCAGGCGATGCCGGCGGCGATCGATGCGAAGGGGTTTGCACCGGAGCTGCCAGCGAGTCGCACGGTTGAGGTGGAGGCATTCTGCTCGTGGTCTGCATGCAAGATCAGCAAGGTTTCCAATGCGCGCACCGCAGCGGGTGACGGCGTGTATTCCTCGGCTGGTACGGCAAACATCAGGTGCAGGAAGTTCTCGGAGTAGCCGAGGTTGTTGCGCGGGTAGACAAACGGCTGTCCACGGAAGTGTTTGTAACAGTAGGATGCCAGAGTTGGCATTTTGGCAATCAGGCGGTGCGCCGTGATTTGCCGGTGCTCGGGGTCGTTGATGTCGATCGAGTCGTGGTAGAAGGACGCGAGCGCGGCAACGGTGGCCGACAACATCGCCATCGGGTGAGCGTCGTGCCTGAAGCCCTGCATGAATTGCCCGATGTTTTCGTGCACCATCGTGTGGTTCTTGATGATGTTTTCGAAATCCTGCGATTGGGTCGCGTCCGGGAGCTCGCCCTTGAGCAGCAGGTAGCACACCTCGAGGTAGCTCGATTTTTCGGCCAGTTGCTCGATTGGGTAGCCGCGGTGCAGCAGGATGCCTTGCTCGCCATCGATATAGGTGATGGCACTGCTGCACGATGCGGTTGCAGCGAAACCGGGGTCGTACGTGAAGTAGCCTGTCTGTTTCGCCAACGAGCGCACATCGATTGCGTTGTGCCCGACCGTGCCCTCGACGACCGGTAACTCTGCGGTCTTGCCCGATGTGGGATCGGTAACCGTGACGTGTTTGTCGGACATGCGTATTCCTCGACGTTGGCTGTGATTGGTTCGACAGGGTGCTGCGCCCCGGCGCGGCGTGAAGCCGTCGTGGTGAGTGCTTTGCGCACCCGCAGCAAAACCGTCACGCTGAAAGACCCTGCCGGTGGCCCGCAAACCGCCGGGTGGCGGCGGATCGGCGAGCGTCGTGACTCAGATGACTCGCAGAATTCTTGCCGGAAATTCCCGGTTTGTCGATGAAAACGTCGCATAATCATCTGTATTGGTCATTGCTATAGTGCCGAACGTTCAGGAATTCACGCAAAAATGCCAATATCTCGCACCATCTCGCGTCGACCCGGTCGTTGGGTCCGGTTTTTCGTGACGGTGGGGATCTGCCGTCGTGCGGGGCAAACAGCGTCGTTGTGCACCGCAGCATTCAGCCCTTCCGAGGCGCTAACAGCGACGCCGACTTCCGCGCGCGCGCGCGTCCGTCAGGCGAGCGGTGCGCTGTCCGAGAGGCCCCAGCGGTGACAGAAATCGTGGGTTTGTCGGTGTTGATAGTCGACCGGCATCCGATCGTGCGCGATGCGCTCACTTCCGCCGTCCAGTCGCTGGTTGCCGTCGATCACGTGGTCGCCGTGCCGGCATTGCCCGAGGCCCGAATGCAGTTGGCTCGGGCGGCCAATCACCTGCTGCTGCTGGACCATTTGCCGGTCGGGCAACGCGAGACCATGTACCTCGATGCGATGCGGCGCCAGTGCGCGCGGTTGGTGGTGTTGCACTTTGCCGCGGACGAATCCGCGGCGAATGTGGAAGCGACGCGCGAAGCGGGCTGCGACGGTTTCGTGCCGAAATCGGCGTCCGTGCCGTCGTTGCTGATGGCGATTGAGACCGTGCTTTCAGGTGCGCGGTATTTCCCGACGCTGGTGTCATCACACGGCGACGGTGGCCAGCCCCCGCTGGCTGACCCGCCGATCCTGCTCTCACGTCGGCGGCGCCAGGTGCTCCACTGCGTGCTCGGCGGTCAGAGCAACGCGGAGATCGCGGCGGCGCTTGGCATCGCGGAGGGCACGGTGAAAAGCCACGTGTCACACATCATGCGGGCCTTCGATGTCAACAGCCGCGCCCGGCTCATCCTGCGTGCGCGCAGCTCGGGTATGGGCTGACCCACGCTCAGCCGCGCATGCCCCAGGCGATACTGACAGCGAGCGCGAGCACGGCCCAGGTGACCATATTGGTGCTCTGGTTGTCGCGCGCGAGGGCGCTTCTGGCAAAGGCGCTGCCGGCGCGTTTGACGGCGACAATGGTCGTGGTCAACGCGTAGGCCTGGGCGTGGTAGACGCGGTCGAACACGGCGTCGAGCGCCGGCGGCACCGTGCGCGCGAGCAGCCTGCGGTAGAACCAATCGGTGTCGAGTACGACCGACCGGAGTTCCGGTGGGTAGATCTTCCACACCATCATCACCGTGAACGCCAGAGCCGAGTACATCAACAGCTGGAGTTGGGTGATCACGTGCGCCGTGGTGTAGGGCACGTAGTCAACCGGGTAGGGCAGGATGGCGTACAGCAAGCCGGGAAACACCCCGATGCCGATGCACAGCGCCGCGGTGATGCCCATCGCAATGCGCATGCTCAGTGGGGCCTCTTCACAGCGGATGCCGCTGTCGTGCGCGAAAAAGGCGAAGTAGGGGATCTTGATACCCGAATGGTGGAACACGCCGGCGGATGCAAAGATCAACATCAGCCACACCACGGTCAGGTGCTCGTAGGCGACCGCCGAGACAATCATGGACTTCGACACGAAGCCGCTGAACAACGGGAAGGCCGAGATCGATGCCGCACCGATGATGCAGCACACAGTGGTGAACGGCATCGACTTGTAGAGGCCACCGAGCTCGGAGCCCTTGCAGGTGCCGGCGCGCAGCAGCACTGCGCCCATGCTCATGAACAGCAGCGCCTTGTAGAGGATGTGGCAGAACGCGTGAGCGGCTGCGCCGTTGATCGAGAGCTGGGTGCCGATGCCGATGCCGACGACCATGAAGCCCAACTGGTTGTTCAGGCTGTACGCCAACACCCGGCGCAAGTCGTTCTCGATCACCGCGTAGAAGATCGGGAAGGCGGTCATTGCAGCCCCGATCCAGATCAGCATGTCGGTGCCGGCATAGCCGCGCGCGAGAGCATACACCGCGAGTTTGGTCGTGAACGCCGACAACAGCACCGTGCCGCTGGCCGTCGCCTCGGGGTAGGTGTCCTGCAACCAGTTGTGCAGGAACGGGAAGGCGCACTTGATACCGAAAGCGAGGAAGATCAGCTTGCCGCCGACGGTGTCGAGGTCCATCGCGGCAAAGGTGATCGACCCGCTCTCGTTGTAGTGCAGCACCAGGCCAGCGAGCAGGATGACGCCAGAGCCGATCTGGATGATGAGGTACCGCATGCCCGCCTTGAAGGCGGATTCGGTGCGCCGTGCCCAGATCAGGAATACCGAGGACGCGGCCGTGAGCTCCCAGTAGACGAACAGTGTGACAAGGTCACCCGCAAACGCCGCGCCGATGGCGGAGCCCGCGTAGAGCAGACCGGCTGTCGGGTGCACGGGATCGTCGTCGTGCAGGGCGTAGATCACGCCAAGCACCGCAGCGATGTGGAAGATCAGGCCGAACACGAAGCTCAAACCGTCCAGACGGAAGGTCTCGAGCGTCATCTCGTACAGCGGCACTTCGGCGAAGCTGCCGTAGGGGTGCAACACCAACTGCAGCATCGACACCAGCGGTAAGGCGATGACGTAGGCCGTGCGCCAGGGTTGCGGGAAGAGCGGGACCAGCAGCGCGCCGAAGATCAGGATCAGCGCGGGGTTCAGACCGTCAATCATAGTAGTCCTCGTCGCGCATCAGAAAGACGCGCATGAGCTTTGCCGCGAGGACCAGCAACACGCACATGATGAACCCGTACAAGGCGTAAAAACCGAACACGTTCTCCACGGCGAAGTGCGCGTGCTTGTGGTAGAAGAAGTCGGCGAGAAACAGGGCGGCGCAGACGATGCCGAGCGCCCAGATGATTTTCCTGACGTTCTCCGGCTTGTCGAACCACGTGTTTTCGGCGGTTTTTTTGTCCATGGCTCTGCCCTACTTGAAAAGTGGCAACAGGAAATCGTGCAAGGTGTCCGCGTAGAGGAACAGCACCACGCACCCTGCTGCGGTCAATCCGAGGGGGATGACACACGTCATCGGCGCCTCCTCCAGCGTGCCCGGTGGCAACCGCTCGGCGTCCTCGGCCGGCAACGGTCTGAAAAAGCCGCGGCCGACGATCGGCAGGAGGTAGGCGATGTTCAGCAACGACGACAGCAACAGCAGGCCCATGAGAACCCACTGCTGAGCGTCAGCCGTGCCCATCAGCAGGAACCACTTGCTCCAGGCACCCCCCATGGGCGGCAACCCGATGATGCTCAGCGAGCCGATGAAGAAGGCCGCAAAGGTGAAGGGCATGCGGTGACCGAGGCCGTCGAGTTGACTGATTTCGGTCTTGTGTGTCGCCACGTAGATGGCGCCCGCGCAAAAGAACAGTGTGATCTTGCCCACCGCGTGCATCGGAATCTGCATGCTCGCCCCGAGCAGGCCCGCGCTGTTTGCCAGCATGGCGCCGAGTACCACGTAGGCGAGTTGGCCGACCGTGGAATACGCCAGGCGTGCCTTCAGGTTGTCCTTGCGCAGCGCGATGATCGACGCGAGTGTCAGGGTGATGGCGGCGACCCAGAGGACGATGTCCCCGGCACCGGTCGCACTGAGGTTGTCGATACCGATGATGTACACAACCACCTTCACGATCGTGAACACGCCCGCCTTGACCACTGCGACGGCGTGTAACAAGGCGCTGACTGGCGTCGGTGCGACCATGGCCGACGGCAGCCACCGGTGCACTGGCATGAGCGCGGCCTTGCAGATGCCGAAGGCGAACAGGCACACCAACACGGTCAACCCGAAGGGTCCGACCTGGCCGTCGAGCACGCCGCCCTCAGTGAACTGCAGTGTGCCGGCGATCTCGTAGGTGGCGATGATCGCGACCAGCAACAGGCCGATGGACGTGGAGAGCAGAAACGCCAGGTAGATCTTCGCGCCGCGGCGGGCCTCCGGGGTCTGCTTGTGCGCCACCAGCGGGTAGGTCGAGAGGGTCAGGGCTTCGTAGAACACGAACAGCGTCAGCAAGTCTGCCGAGAAAGCCACACCCATGGCCGCCGCGATCGCGATCGCAAAACAGAAGAAAAACATCGTGTGACGTTTTTCCTTGTTTCGCCGCATGTAGCCGATTGCGTAAACCGTGGTCACGATCCAGAGACCGGAGGCAACCGTGGCGAACAGCAGGCCCAGGGGCTCGACGCGAAACCCCATTGCCAGCCCGGGTATGGGCGCGATGAAGCGCCACGTCGGCTGCTCGCCGGCCAGCACCGGCCCGTACAGCGACAGCACCAGGAAAAACAACAACACCGTTGTGACCAGGCTGATGCCGTCGCGCAGGTTTGGCCGCTCTCGGTTCACCAGGACCAGAAGTGCGCCGAGCAAGGGCAGGCAGATCGCCAGCGCGGGGACGGGGTTGCTCATGAGCTGACTCCGAGAAGCGAGGCGACTGCCCGCGACGCCGCGCCCAGGGTGACGGTGGTGTCGATGCCGAAGAAGAAGTTGGCTGCAGCGAGTGTCCACGCGGGAATCAGCATGTTGAGCGGGGCCTCACGACCGCGTTCCTGCACCAGCTGCGTTGGCTCACGCAACCACAGTGCGTCGATCACACGCCACATGTAGGCGAGGGCCAGCAGCGAGGAACCGATTATCACGAGGGCCATGAACCACCAGTGGTGTTCAAGCACCGACAACAGCAGGTACCACTTGGAAATGAAGCCGGCCGTGCCCGGAATCCCGATCAGGCTCATTGCGCCGACGCCGAAAGCGCCGACCGTCCAGGGTGCGTACTTGCCGAGCCCGGCCAGCTCCGACAGACGGGTGCACTGAAAGCGCACGAAGATGCCGGCCAGAACAATGAACAGGGCCGCCTTGATCAGCCCGTGGTTGAAGATGTGGACCACCGCGGCGGTCAGACCGGACACGGATCCGACAGCGATACCCAGGACCATGTACGCAAGCTGGGCCACCGAGGAGTAGGCCAGCACGGCCTTGATATCGTCCTTGTAGAGTGCCGCGAGGGAGCCGACAACGATGCCGACGGTGGCGAACAACAGGAACACCTGGTCGAGCGCGAGCACGTCGAAGAACAGGTCGGCACCGAACACACCGAAGACGAAGCGCAGCATGATGTACACCGCGACCTTCGTGGCTGTCGCGGCGAGAAAGGCGCTCGCGATCGAGGGCGCATAGCTGTACGCACCGGGCAGCCAGAAATGCATCGGAAACATGGCCACCTTGACGCCGGCCCCGATGATGAAAAAGCCGAAGGCCGCGCGCACCACGCGGTTGTCGTGCAGGGCGGGAATGCGTTCGGCCAAATCGGCCATGTTCAGGGTGCCCGTCACCATGTACAGCAAGCCGACGCTGATCAGGATGAACGTCGCGCCCACGGTGCCCATGATCAGGTAACGGAACGCCGCCACCTGGGCGCGCCGGTCACGGCCCATTGCAACGAGCGCGTAGGTGCTCAGCGACGAGATTTCCAGAAAAACGAAGACGTTGAACGCGTCGCCCGTGATCGTGATGCCGATCAACGAGGCGAGACACAGCAGGTAGGCCGTGTAGTACAAGCGCGCCCGGTTGCCCAGCCATTGAATCGTCAGACTGGCGGGAAACGCGAAGATCAACACCGAGGCCATGCCGGTGATCAACAGCAGCACCAGGGCGTTCAGGCTGTCGATGTTGACGGAGATGCCCCACGGTGGTGGCCAACCGCCGAGCTCGTAGACAAGTTCCCCGCCGGCGGACGTTTGAATGTATAGGCCGATCGCCGTGAGCAAGCTCGCCCAGGTGGCGACAGCGGAGAACATCCAGGCAACCTGGCGGTTGTGCAACAGGGTGCACAACGGCGCCGCGACCAGCGGCCACAGGATGACCAGGATGGGCAGTTGAGCGCTCATGGTGCCGTGTCGTTGTCCGCGTCGTGAATGAAGGATTCTTCCACCGAACCGTAGGCCTCACGGATGCGCACGATGAGGGCGAGCGCCAGCGCGGTGGTGGCAACGCTGACAACGATGGCCGTGAGGATCAGGACGTGGGGCAAGGGGTTGCTGTAGGCGTTGTAGGCTGAATCGAGTATCGGTGCCGTGCCGTCGGCCACCTTGCCCATGGAGATGAAGAACACGAACACGGAGGTCTGGAAGATGTTGAGCCCTACCACCTTCTTGACCAGGTTGCTGGCCGATATCGTGACGTAGAGACCCAGCAGCATGAGCGCAAACACGAACCAGTAGTTGAGCAGACTGATCACCGGTGGCGTCTCCCTGCGAAGGCGTAGAACAGCACGATCATCACGGCCGCCACGGTGATGCCGACGCCCAGCTCGACGGCGAGGATGCCGTAGTGTTGGCCGTGCAGCGGATCGTGCGCGATCACGTCGTAGTCGAGGAAATTGGCACCGCGGAACATGCTGAGCACGCCGGTGCCGATGTAGAGCAGCCAGCCGGCCATGACGCCGATCTCCGCCGCAGGCGGTGGAATGAACCGCTGCGCTCGGTCAAGGCCGTAAATCAGCGCGTAGGCAATCACGGCAGCCGCAAAGATGACACCTGCCTGGAAACCGCCGCCCGGGCCGTAGTCGCCGTGCCATTGCACGTACCAGGCGAACAGCAGGATCGGCCCCATCGTGATCGACGTCACGCCGCGCAGGATGGGGTTGGATTGCATGGAACGGGGCTTGTCGATCACGCGGAGTCCTCCGGCTCGCGGCGCGCCGTGCGGCGGCGCTTGGTGCCGTTGCCCAGCAGCAACAGCACACCGATGGCGGCGGTGAAGACAACCCCGACCTCGCCCATGGTGTCGTAGCTCCGGTAGCTCGCCAGCACCGAGGTCACGATGTTGGGCGGGCCGACCTCGTCAGCGGAGTGTTCGATGTACCGGGGGGCCACGTGTTGGTGGACTGGGGCGTTTGGGTCGCCCCACGCCGGCATGTCCTGCGAGGCGTACACCAGCAAGGCGCCGCAGGCCAGGGTGCAGGCGAGGGCCGGCAGGTGGATGCGGCTGATCGGTGCCTCGTCGCGACCGACCATCGACAAGGTGGCGAGGAACAGCACGGTGGTGATGCCCGCGCCCACAGCCGCCTCGGTGAACGCGACGTCCACGGCGTCCTGGACCATGAAGAAGCAGGCGCTGACGAGACTGTAAATACCGGTCAGCATCGCCGCCGTGAAGAGGTCTCGCAGTCGCAGCAAGGCGACGGCAACCAACAGCAGCATCGCCAGCAGTGCGAAGTTGATCAACGTGTCGATGCGTCACCTCCGGTGTGCTGCCCGTCGATCGGCTTGATCCCCGCGTGCAGGGCCGCGCGCGCCAGTGCGTGAATGGCGGTCGGCCCGGTGAGCAGGATGAAGGTGTAGATGAAGAAGAGCTTGATTAACACCAGGGGGTTGCTCGTCTGCAGTGCCATGCCGAGGAACAGGCAGCCCATACCGAGTGAATCCATGATGCCGCCCGCGTGCGAACGGCAGAAGAAGTCGGGCAGGCGGATCAGGCCGATGCCCGCTGTGACACAGGCAAAACTGCCGATGACGATCAACACCCAGCTGGCGACGTCGAGGAGGATCACGGTGTGTCCTCCACATCGCCATCGTGACCGAGGTCTCCGAATTTGAAGTATTTGAGTACCGCGACGGTGCCGATGTAGTTGATCAGCGCGTACACCAGCGCAATGTCGAGAAAGTCGGGTCGGCCTGTCAGATAGCCCAGGACTGCGATGAACAGGATGGCGGTGGTGCCGAAGCTGTTCACTGCCAGGATGCGGTCGTACACCGTCGGGCCGATCAAGGCCCGGCACATCGCGAGCGCCATCGTGACCAGAACTGCAAGCATGGCGACACTGAACATGCTATTGCTCCAGGGTGGAAACGCGTCGATCCATCTCGGCAAAACCGTCACCCTCGAAGGCGTCTGCGTTCAGGGCGTGCACCTTCAGCGAGCCCGGCTCGGCGCTGATGGTCAGGGTGCCGGGGGTCAGCGTGACGGAATTGGCAAATGTCACAAGCCCAAGCGTGGTTTCCTGGGTGGACGGAATGTCTTGCACCGCCGGGTTGAGCTGCATCGCGGGGCGCCAGATGATTTTCGCGACCTCGATGTTGCTCTTGATGATTTCGAGCAGCAGCCAGGGGATGTAGCTCACCATGTTGGCAAAGGTGCGTGCGCTGCGCGGGTCGAGATCGGCCAGGCCGATCCGGTGCATCAGGTAGAAAACAAACAAACAGGACAGGGCACCGAAGGTGAGTAGCAGGCCGTCGTAGTATCCTGACCATGCGAGCCAGGAGACGGCGAGGGCGATCAGAGTGGTGAATTTTCTCATGTCATTCAGCGCGCGTTGGGTGCTGCCTTAGCTTAGCAAATGTCCAGTTTATTCGAACCCGACGAGAGTCAGGTGATACGGCAAAACACCTAAGTCGAATGAGGTCACAGACGTACCGCGCCCACAGGGAGGGGCAGACGCCCGGAGTGTTGTGGGAATGTGCCTTCGATGCAGCGGTCGCCGCCCGGCGGGGTGTCCCCGGATCGGCGCAGCAAGACGGCCCAGCCGCTGCGGGGACGAGACTGAGAATACAAGTTGAGTGCCAAGGCTCTCCGGGCTGATCAACCAAGGGGCGCCCGGTTCGCCGGGTCCTGCTAGAGCAGGTTCAACGCGTCCAGCGCCGCCAGCCATCCGGCGGCGAGGGCGGCTTCGCCCGCCGCGTCAGGGTGCAGGCCATCGTAGGTTTTCTCGGGCGTCAGCCGTGTGTGCAGGGGCACCGCGACGACGCGCGACCTGGGGTCGTCGAGTTCGCGGCTCAGCCGCGCCACACCCTCGGCGAGGGCTGGCAGTGCGGTGGCGTTGGCCCACCGGCTCTGACCGGGTTGCCCGAGCAGGACCGTCACGCTCGGGTTCCGGGCACGCAGGGCCGTGACGATACCGGTGAGTTCACGCAGGGTCTCGTCGGTGTCCTGCCCTTGCAGCACGTCGTTCGTGCCGAGGTGCACAAGCGCGACATCGACAGGATAGTGCGCCAGCCAGGTTGGCAGTTTCGCCAGCACCTCGTCGGCTCGCCACCCCCAGTGGCCCTCGTGATCGCGGTCGAAGGTCTGCCCGTTCACGGCGGCCGTGGCCGGGCCGAGCCCGGTGTGGTGGCGTTTTCGGGAACCCACGAAGTCCACGTTGACCCCGCGCGAGACGAGGTGCGACCACAGTGGGTAGCGGTAGCTGGTGTGGGCGCGGTCGGCCTGGGTGATCGAGTCACCCAAGGGCAGGAGGTAGAGGGTGTTCGCCTCTCGCTCGACCGCCACGGGTTGCAACAGGCAGCCCGTCAGCAGCAGGCAGCAGGCGCCGAGCAGGGCACGCGTCGACATGGCGCGACGCACGCCCTCAGTGCGCGAGGATCTGGCTCAGGAAGAGCTTTGTGCGCTCGTTCTGCGGGTTCTCGAAGAACTCCTCGGGCGGATTCTGCTCGATGATCTCGCCGCCGTCCATGAAAATCACGCGGTTTGCCACGGTCTTCGCGAAGCCCATCTCGTGGGTGACACAGATCATCGTCATGCCCTCGCGAGCCAACTCGATCATGACGTCGAGCACTTCCTTGATCATCTCCGGGTCGAGCGCTGACGTGGGCTCGTCGAAGAGCATGATCTTCGGGCTCATGCACAGCGAGCGCGCAATCGCCACCCGCTGCTGCTGGCCACCGGACAGCTGACCCGGGTACTTGCCTGCCTGGTCCGGAATCTTGACCCGCTCGAGGTACTTCATCGCGATGGCCTCGGCTTCGGCCTTGGGCATCTTGCGCACCCAGATCGGTGCGAGCGTGCAGTTTTCCATCACGGTGAGGTGCGGGAAGAGGTTGAAGTGCTGGAACACCATGCCGACTTCGCGGCGGATCTGCTCGATGTTCTTGAGGTCGTTTGTCAGCGTCGTCCCGTCGACAACGATGTCGCCGCGCTGGTGTTCCTCGAGTCGGTTGATGCACCGGATCAGCGTGGACTTGCCCGAACCCGACGGCCCGCAGATGACGATGCGCTCGCCATGGTTTACCGAGAGGTTGATGTTTTTCAGTACGTGGAATTCGCCGTACCACTTGTGCATCTCGTTGATCGTGATCATCACGTCGTCGGAGACTTTCATGGTGTTTTCTGCAGAGTCACTCATGGTGTCGGGTGTCCTAACGCTTGTGTCCGGTGTGCAGCTTGTTTTCGAGGTAGATCGAGTACCGCGACATGCTGAAACAACAGATGAAGAAAAACAGGGCGACGAAGATGTAGACCTCGGCTGCAAGTCCGGCCCATTTGATGTCGGACAACGAAGCGCGGCCGATGCCCAGCGGATCCAGCAAGCCGATGATGACCACCAGTGTGGTGTCCTTGAACAGGCCGATGAAGGTGTTGACGATACCGGGGATCGAAATTTTCAGCGCCTGCGGCAGGATGATGAAGCGCATGCTCTTGCCGTAGTTCAAACCCAGTGCGTCCGCAGCTTCACCCTGGCCTTTCGGAATGGCTTGCAGGCCGCCTCGGACGACCTCGGCGATGTAGGCCGAGGAGAACAGTGTGACCATGATCAGGACGCGGAGGATCAGGTCGAAGGTCGTGCCCGGTGGCAGGAAATAGTTCAGCATGGTCGAGGCCACGAACAGCAGCGTGATCAACGGCACCCCGCGAATGAACTCGATGAAACAGGTGCTGAGCCAGCGGATGATCGGCATGTCCGACTGTCGGCCGAGCGCCAGGGCGATGCCGATCGGCATCGAACAGGCAATGCCGGTCACACCGATGACCAGTGTCAGCATGAAGCCGCCGAATTTGGTTGTCTCGACCGGCTCGAGCCCGAAGCCGCCGACCAGCAGCCAGTACCCGATCACCGGGAAGGCCAGGCTGAACCAGAGCATCTTGCGCCGCGCCGGCGTCTTGTCCCAGAGGATCGGCAACATTGCCACCAGGAACAGCACGAAACAGAGGATCACGCGCCAGCGTTCTTCGACGGGGTAGAAGCCGTAAGTGAACTGACCGATGCGCTTGTCAATGAACGCCCAACACGCACCACCGCCCAGCTCGCGGCAATCGGCGCGGGAGTCGGCGTAGAACACGGCGTCGAAGAAGGCCCAGTTCAGCGTGGGTGGGATGATGATCCACAGGACGTACAGCGTCACCAAGGTCAGCAGGACGTTGAACGGTGACGAGAACAGGTTCTTCTTCAACCAGAAGAGGATGCCGCTTTGACCGATCGGTGGTTTCAGATCGGGGTGGGTGCCAGGCGCGTACTGTTGTTCAGACATTGCAGCTCTGCTCCTTGCTACCGTTCAACCAGCTTGATGCGGTTGTTGTACCAGTTCATGATCGACGAAATGATCAGCGACAGGCACAGGTAGATGCCGAGCACGATGATCATGCATTCCATCTCACGTCCCGTCTGGTTGAGTGAGATGCCGCCGATGGTTGCCACCACGTCCATGTACCCGATCGCGATCGCGAGCGACGAGTTCTTAGTGATATTCATGTAGTTGCTGTTCAGCGGCGGGATGATCACCCGCAGTGCCTGAGGGATCACCACCAGGTTCAGCGTGCGGCCGCGCGGCAGGCCAAGCGCTGACGCCGCTTCGGTCTGACCGTGACTGACGGCCTGGATGCCGCTTCGTACGATCTCGCCGATGAAGGCCGCGGTGTAGAGCGACAGGGCGAGCCACAGCGAGATGAACTCCGGCTTCAGCGCGAGGCCGCCACGGAAGTTGAAACCCTTGAGTTCGGGGATTTCCCAAGCCAGCGGCATGCCCGTGATCAGGAAGGCGGCGATCGGTGCGCCGATGATGGCGCCAACCGACACCCAGAATACCGGCGACTGCGCACCGGTCTTTTCCTGTTTGATGCGCGCCTGCCGCCGGTAGTACCACGCGTAGGCGATGCCGCCGACAAACGTGGCGATCACAAGGTAGAACAGCGGCTCCATGATGGGTTTCGGCACGTACAAGCCGCGGTTCGACAGGAAGAACTGATCCCCGACGTTGAGCGCCTGTTTGGCTTTCGGCAGGGTCGTGACCAGCACACCGTGGATCAGGAGAATGTGGACGAGCACGGGCACGTTGCGCACGAACTCGATGTAGCAGTAGCTCAGTTTGTTGACGAGCCAGTTTGGCGACAGCCGCATCACGCCGAGCGCGAAGCCGAGTATGGTCGCGAGGATGATGCCGCAGACGGCGACCAGAATGGTGTTGAGCAGGCCGACCACGCCGGCGCGCAGGTGCGAACTGCGCGAGTCGTACTCAATCAGGCGCTGGTTGATGTCGTAGCCAGCAGGTTGGCTGAGAAAATCGAATCCGAAGGTCTTGCCGAGCTTTTCCAGGTTGCTGACGGCGTTGCCTGCGAGGTAGAAGATGGCGGCAAACAGGATCGCCATGGCGATCATTTGCAGAATGACGCTCCGGTACTTCTTGTCGTACCACAACTTGGACAACGAAAAGGACTCGGTGGGTCTGCTCAGTGCGGTCGCATCAGTCACAGCATCCAGGCCTCGCGGATCGTTTGCGGGAGTCGGAAACAAGACAGGGGCCCGGCTGGGCCCCTGCCAGCATCACGTCAGGTGCGCAATCTGCGCAACCCGGTGATGATCAACGGAACGGCGGAGAGTAGAGGATGCCGCCCTGAGTCCACAGCGCGTTCAGGCCGCGCTCGAGGCCGATCGGCGTGCTCGGGCCGATGAACCGCTCGAACACTTCACCGTAGTTACCGACCGCTTTGATCGCCTGGTGGCCGAAGTCTTTCGGCAGGCCGGTCATCGCGCCGAGGTCGCCTTCAGCGCCCAGCATGCGGTTGATTTCCGGGTTGTTGGTGCCCGCAGCCATTTCGTCGACGTTGGCCTGGGTCACGCCCAGCTCTTCAGCGGTGATCAGCGCGTTCAGCACCCAGCGCACCACATCACCCCACTGGTGATCGCCGTGGCGAACCAGCGGACCGAGGGGCTCTTTCGAGATGATCTCGGGCATGATGATGTGCGCAGACGGGTCGTCTAGGGTTGAACGGGTCGCTGCCAGACCGGATGCGTCCGTGGTGTAGATGTCGCAACGACCGGCGATGTAGTTGGTGCGTGCTTCGTCGTTGGTCTCGATCGGCACGGCTTCGTAGCTCATGCCGTTGGTGCGGAAGAAGTCAGCCAGGTTCAGCTCGGTGGTGGTACCGGTCTGGATGCAGACAGACGCGCCGTCGAGTTCCTTCGCACTGGTCACACCGAGGTCCTTGGAGACCATGAAGCCCTGACCGTCGTAGTAGTTCACGCCAGTGAACTCGAACTGCAGATCGGTATCGCGGCTGAAGGTCCAGGTGGTGTTGCGTGCGAGCATGTCCACTTCACCAGAGGCCAGTGCGGTGAAGCGGGTCTTGCCGGTGGTGGTGGTGTACTTGACCGCGCTCGCGTCGCCGAAGATGGCCGCTGCGACCGCCTGGCAGACCGCCGGGTCGAAGCCTTGCCAGTTGCCGGCGTCATCAGTGAACGCAAAGCCGGGTACGCCGGTCGAAATACCGCACTGGACATGGCCTTTCGCCATGACGTCTTGCAGTGTGCCGGCCTGAGCGTTGCCAGCGACAACGCCAAACGCAGCAACTGCCAAGGCGACTTGGGTGATTTTCTTCATGGGTGTCTCTCTTGGTAATAAGAGTGTTGGGAGGTGAGATCGCACGTGTGAGCCGTGCTGTTTTTTCAGCTGGCACGGTGCCAGTTACGGCGACACGCTAACACAACGGCGCCGCCTCGCAAACGGCGGAACCGGCCTGAACAGCAGGGTCGAGACGCACGCTTTTTGGTCAGCCACGCACCGTTTCGGACGCGATTTGCGGTGCAAAATCACACAGTGCGGTCTAATTCAGGGGGGTTTTTGGGCACTGGAGACCGGAAATGGTGCAGTGCAATATCGGCGCACGTTGGTGCGCGCCAGACGCGTTGCTGTTACCGGCGGCTGGAATTAATTGTTAGTAGTGTGATGGTCGTCGCGCTTGTCGGACCCCTGATGCAGGGCTTGAGCGCGCGGTTCGGACGCCGCGGTGTCGCGGTGTGACGCGATCACGCCCCCGTGTGACAGGTCAATCCGGATGCGGCCGGTGCCGAATTTGGTCTTCAGCCTGAACCACGCGTCCGTGCCTGACGCCTCCCCACCGTCGACCGCGTGTTTGTCGAGCAGCGTCCGGTGCACCGCGAGGGGCTCGTAGCGGTCCGCGCGCATGGCGAGCTCGGGCATGTCATTAAAAAGAGATGTGATGTAGCTGCCGTACTCGTCGGGTGGCACTGGCCGCGCCACCACGAGCGGTGGCGTGGCCTCACTCAAGGTGCGCGGGTCAACAGGTCGGTAGTCGCGTGCGCGCAAGGCCGCGTTGGCCTCGTCGCGGTCAGCCGGTGTCACGGCGATGAATTCGCCTTCGGCGAAGACGATTGCCACGGGGCGTTGCTGGTAGACCGCGAAGAGCCCGTACGACAGTGCCGCAATCTGCACACAGCCGATCACCGCGAGGTCGCGCACCACGCCGCGTTTGCCGGGTCGGTAGAACATCAGGGTCAACAGCGGCCCGAGGACGAGGTCGATCGGCGCGAGGATGCGCAGTCCCTGCCAGCCACCGGCCACGCCGAACAGGCCGGCCGGGTACCACAGTGTGAGCATGACGACGAGCAGGCCGCCCAACAGGGCTGCGCTGAGCAGCAGGTGGGCGCCCACAACGGTGTAGCGGGAAGCGGTCATCGGGCCTTTGTCAGCGGTGTCGTTGTCCCGCAGACTGCAAGCCCCATTCCAGCCTGACATCGAGCCTGCGGCTCAGCCGGCCATCAGGTGTTCCATCAGGGCTTTCTGGGCGTGCAATCGGTTGCCAGCCTGTTCCCAGACCACGCTCCAACGGCCGTCGATGACATCGCTGCTGACTTCTTCGCCGCGGTGCGCCGGCAGGCAGTGCATGAAGAGCGCGTCGCTGGCCGCTCCCGACATCAGCTCGCTGTTCACCTGGTAGCCGCGGAACGCCGAGCGCCGCTGGGCCGCCTCGTCTTCCTGGCCCATGCTGGCGTAAACGTCGGTGACCACGAGGCTCGCGTGCTCGATCGCGGCACGCGGGTCCTGGTGGACGGTGACCGCGGTCGGGCAGCGTGCCAACACCGTCGGCTCGGGTGCGAAGCCCGGCGGGCAGCCGATGTGCAGTTCGAACTCGAGCATCTCGGCCACCAACATCCAGGAGTTGCACACGTTGTTGGCATCGCCGATCCAGGCCACTTTGGCGCCGCGAATGTCGCCGCGGTTGTCGAACCAGGTCTGCATGTCCGCCAACAACTGGCAGGGGTGGTAGCTGTCGGTCAAACCGTTGATCACCGGCACCGTGGCGTGCACGGCCAGTTCCTGGACGGTGTGCTGCGCGAAGGTGCGGATCATGATGCCATCAACCATCTCGCTCAGGGCGCGTGCCGTGTCAGCGATCGGTTCACCGCGACCGAGCTGGCTGTCGCGCGTGCTAAGATACAAGCCTGTCCCGCCGAGCTGGAAGATGCCGGCCTCGAAGGACACGCGGGTGCGCGTTGACGATTTCTCGAAGATCATCGCCAGCACACGCCCCTCGAGCGACCGGTGGGGGGTGCGGTCGCGCTGCAGCGCCTTGAGCTCGCGGGCGCGCTCGAGCAGACGCCGGTAGGTGTCCGGTTCGAGGTCCGTATCGACCAGAAAATGGGCGGTCATGCCGCTTCGGCTCCACACGCGCGTTTCGCTGCGCGGCCAAGGCGCGCGGCGATCTCCCGTGCGTCCTCGTCGCTCAGCGTGTAGGCGGGCAGCAGACGCAGCGTGTTCTGGCCGGCGGGCACCAGCAACAGCCCCTCGTCGACCGCAGCGTCGCGCACTGGCGTCGGGTCGCGGTCGAAGGCGACACCGATCATCAGCCCTTGCCCGCGCACTTCGACGAACGACTCGACGCCGTCGAGTTGGTCACGCAGCGCGGCGCTGAGGGTCGCACCGAGCTTGGCGGCGCGCTCGAGCAGCCTGTCTTCGCGCATCACGGCGATGACCTCCAGCACCACACGCGACGCCAGCGGATTGCCGCCGTAGGTGGTGCCGTGGTTGCCCGGTTGCATGAGCGTCGCTGCCGCACCGCGCGCCAGACACGCCCCGACCGGGAAACCGTTTCCCAGTGCCTTGGCCACGCTCAACACGTCGGGTTGGATGCCGGCGTGCTGGTGCGCAAACCACCGGCCGGTGCGGCCCATGCCGCACTGGATCTCGTCGAGCATGAGCAGCCAGTCGTGTGCGTCGCAGCGCGCGCGCAGGCCTTGCAGGTAGCCTTCTGTCGGTGGACAGATACCGCCCTCGCCCTGGATGGGCTCGACCAGCACGGCAACGATGTCGTCGTGGGCCGCCGCCGCGGCGTCGATCGCGTCGAGGTCATTGAACGGCACGTGGACGAAACCCGGGACCAGCGGGCCGAAGCCTGCCTGCACCTTGTCACTGCCAGTGGCGCTCAGGGTCGCCAGGGTACGACCGTGGAAGCTGTTGTGCATGACCAGAATGCGCGGCGCGTCGATGCCGCGCTTGCGGGCGTGCAGGCGCGCGATTTTCAAGGCGGCCTCGTTCGCTTCGGCGCCGGAGTTGCAAAATATCACCGAGTCCATCTCGGCGATGTCGCACAACGCATCGCCGGCCTGCTGCTGCAGCGGGATGTGCAGCGCGTTCGACGTGTGCATGAGCTGGCCCGCCTGCTCGGCGATGGCGCGCGCGATCCGCGGGTGTGCGTGCCCCAGCGCGGTGACGGCAATGCCACCGAAACCGTCGAGGAATCGTCGCCCCTGATCGTCCCAAAGCCAGGACCCTTCGCCGTGGCTGATGGCGATCGGCAGCCGCGCGTAGATATTCATCAGGGCGCTCATGATGTCCTCCGCATCGATTCGGTTGGGAAAACCGTTCAGTGTACGCCAGTGGCGTGGGCGTGCAAGCCGCTATCGGGCGCTGCCGAGTGGGCGCAGGGCGGCTCGGGTTGGTTTGTATTGGCTCAGTGGCGAGGTACAATGGCGTGTTAGCCTGTTCGTTGTGCGCTGTGCCGCCAACCCCACGACTCAAGCAAGGAGCTTTCGATGTCATTCGAATTCCCGGATCTGCCCTACGACTACACCGCGCTCGAGCAGTCGATCGACGCGCAGACCATGGAGATCCACTACGATCGCCACCACCGGACGTACTTCAACAACTTCGTCAACGCGGTCAGCGATTCGCCTCTGGCCGATCAGTCGCTCGAAGCAATCCTCGCCAAGGCAGGCGAGCACGGTGCGGCCGTGCGCAACAACGGCGGTGGGTTCTACAACCACATCATCTACTGGAACTCCATGTGCAACGGGGGCAGCAGCGCGAGCGGTGAGCTCAGCGCGGCCATCAACGCCGAGTTCGGCTCGATGGAGTCGCTGCAGGAGAAGATGACGCAGGCGGGCATCACCCGCTTCGGCTCCGGCTTCGCGTGGCTGATCAAACAGGACGGCCGGTTGGTGGTCACCTCCACGCCCAACCAGGACAACCCACTCATGGACGTCGCCGAACAGCAGGGTACCCCGTTGCTCGGTATGGACGTCTGGGAGCACGCCTACTACCTGCGCTACCAGAACAAGCGCCCCGACTACATCAAAGCCTGGTGGGACGTGGTTGACTGGGCCAAGGTGTCAGAGCGCTTCGCGGCGGCGTGATTGCCGAGCGATCTGACCGCCAAAACCGGCGCCGCGTGCGCCGGTTTTTTTTGCTGACAACCCATCCGGGCGGGGTCCTCCGACCTGCCTGTCGAGACTAGGGGCGAGGCCCATGTGTGGAATTTGCGGGGAGGTGCGGTTTGACGGCAGCGTGGCGGATCGCGCCACCGTCGAGCGCATGCTACCGGCGATTGCACGTCGCGGGCCCGACGGCAGTGGTGTGCACGCGGTGGGACCGGCCTGTTTCGGACACCGACGCTTGTCCGTCATCGACCTCAGCGACCGCGCGGCGCAGCCCATGGTCGACCCGGCCACCGGTCTGGCACTGGTGTTCAACGGTGCGGTCTACAACTACCCCGCGCTGCGTGCTGAACTGATCGAACGCGGGCACCGCTTCCGCTCCACGGGTGACACCGAGGTCATCCTGCGCGGCTACCTCGAATGGGGCGCCGACGTCGTCGCGCGATTGTCCGGCATGTTCGCCTTTGCACTCCACGACCCGAGGGACGGCAGCACGCTGTTCGCGCGCGACCGCGTCGGTATCAAACCGCTGTACTACGCGCGCCAGTCGGGGCGTGTGCGCTTTGCGTCCAACCCGCAGGCCATCCTCGCAGCGGGTGGCGCCGACACCCGGCTCAATCCCGTTGCGCTGCACCACCAGTTCATGCTGCACGCGTCTGTGCCGGCTCCGCACACCGTGTTTCAGGGTGTGCAGAAATTGCAGCCTGGCCACTGGATGCGTTGGGACGCCAACGGCGACACCACGCTCGAACGCTATTGGCACCCGCAGGTCGGTCAGCCCGAGTCACGCAGTGACGCCGAGTGGCTCGAGCTGACCCGCGACGCGCTGACGTTGGCGGTGAAGCGCCGGCTCGACATCGCCGACGTGCCGGTGGGTGTGCTGCTTTCCGGCGGATTGGACTCCAGCGTGCTGGTGGCGCTGCTGGCCGAGGCCGGCGCAACGTCGCTGCAAACCTTCACCGTCGGGTTCGACGACCAGCCCGAAGAACGCGGTGACGAGTTCGAGTATTCCGACCTTGTCGCCGAGCGCTACGGCACCGTCCACCACAAGTTCCACGTGCCCAACGCGCAACTGCTGCGCCGCCTGCCAGAGGCCATAGCGGCCATGGCCGAGCCGATGGTCGGGCAGGATGCGGTGGCCTTCTACCTGTTGAGCGAGCGCGTCGCCCAGGAGGTCAAGGTGGTCCAGAGCGGGCAGGGTGCCGACGAGGTGTTTGCCGGTTACTTCTGGTACCCCGAGATGCACGCGGCGACAGAGGAGCCCGACGTCTCACGCTTCACCAGCCGTTACGTCGACCGCGACCACGCGGAATGGGCTCGCATGATCGCGCCGACGTACCACACGGACAGTGACGTCACGACCCGGCACATCGAGCGGTTGCTCGCGGAATTCGGCGACGGTGAGTACCTGAACCGGGTCCTGGCTATGGACGTCACGTCGCTGATTGTCGACGACCCGGTGAAACGGGTTGACAACATGACCATGGCCTTCGGCCTCGAGGCGCGGGTGCCCTTTCTCGACCACGAGCTCATCGAACTCGTGTTGTCGATGCCTGCGCGGCTCAAGCTCGCACAGGGAGGCAAGGGCGTGCTCAAGGCGATCTCGCGCGGCATCGTGCCGGACGCCGTCATCGACCGCAGCAAGGCCTATTTCCCGGTGCCGGCGCTCAAGTTCGTGCGCGGCCCGCTGCTCGAGTACATGGGCGATATCCTCAACAGCCAGGCGTGTCGCGAACGGGGCTTGTTTCAGCGGGACTTCGTCGACATATTGCTTGCCGAGCCGGATCAGCACTTCACCCGTTTGCAGGGCAGCAAGCTCTGGCACCTCGCCTTGACGGAGCTTTGGCTGCAGCAACAGCTCGAGGGCGCGTGATGGTACCGCCGTTGCCGCACGCGTCTCACGCACACAATGACCATGCGCCCGACGGGCGCGCACCCGGAGAATTGCCAATGGACGTTTTGGACAAGATCAAGGATCAAGTGGAAAGCAATCCCGTGATCATCTACATGAAGGGCACGCCCGGCATGCCGATGTGCGGTTTTTCGTCCCGCGCCGTGGACGCGCTCAAGCAGTGCGAGCGCGAGTTTGCCTACGTCAACGTGATCGCAGACCCGGAGATCTTCGAGAACCTGCCGCGTTACGCCGACTGGCCGACGTTTCCGCAGGTGTACATCGACGGCGAGCTGATCGGTGGGTGTGACATCACCCTGGAGATGCACGCCTCAGGTGAACTCAAGACGCTGGTGCAGGAAGCCGTCGACAAGGCCGCCTGAGGCCCGTTGTCACCGGTGGCGGTGTTCCCAACTGTTGACGATGTGGCAGAACAGCTCGGCGGTCTTGCGCGTGTCGTAGAGCGCCGAGTGCGCTTCATCGTTGTCCCATTCGAGTCCGGCCGCCCGCACTGCACGTGCGAGGACGGTCTGGCCGAACGCCAGGCCAGCAAGGCTGACAGTGTCGAAGTGGCTGAACGGGTGGAAGGGGTTTCGCTTGATGCCAGTGCGCGCGAGCGCCGCGTTCAGGAAACCCTGGTCGAACGCCGCATTGTGGCCGACCAGCACGGCGCGGTTGCAACCGGCCGCTTTCACCGCCTCACGCACCGGTTTGAAGATGTAGCTCAGTGCGTCCACCTCGTTCCGCGCCGCGCGCAGCGGGTGCCAGGGGTCGATGCCGTTGACGGCCAACGACGCCGGGTCGAGGCGCGCGCCTTCGAATGGGATGACGTGCGTCGAGACGTGGGTCGTGGGCGCGAGCTGGCCGGCCTCGTCCAGTCCGATGACCACCGCGGCGATTTCCAACAACGCGTCGGTGGCCGACTCGAACCCACCGGTTTCGACGTCCACCACGACCGGGAGAAAGCCGCGGAAGCGGTTGGCCAGGGTGAAGGGGGCGCCCGGTCGGTACGCGTCTGTCATAGTGTGAGGTGGGCGCCGGCGAATGGGGCGAGATCATACCACTAGTTTGCAAGAGGCTTTCCGCGCGTGATCAGACTTTGGCAGCAGTACCTCTGGATCGCATTACTGCGTGGAACGCCTGCTGATCTGCCCGCCGGCACGCCCGGGATGGCGGTTGCCATTGCGACGGCACTGGTGTCCTACGTGCTCGTCGGCAGTCTGGACGCCGACTTTTCGCTGGTGTTTCAACGTGCCCTCGTCGACATCGCGCTCAGCGCAGCGCTGCTGTTCGGCACCCTCAGCGTGTTGTCCAAACCGGCGCGTTTTCAGCAGGCGTTCTCGGCCTTGTGCGGCGGCAGTGCGGTGGTCAACCTCGCCGCGGCGCCGCTGATGTGGCGGTTGTCGCAGCTCCCGGCCGGCGTCGAACCGGGTGCGGGCTTCATGCTGCCCTGGACGCTGCTCATGGGCTGGCTCGTGGCGATTCAGGCGCACGTGCTGCGCACGACACTGGAGTGCTCGCGCGCGCTGGCGATTGCGCTGGCGATCGGCTACCTCATGGTGGCCTTCGCGGTCTTCGACCTGGTCTTCTGAGGCGCGAACACCATGCACATCCACATCGTCGGCGTCTGCGGCACCTTCATGGGGGGCGTTGCGCGTCTGGCAACCGAGCTTGGCCACACGGTGTCGGGGTCAGACAAAGCCTTCTACCCGCCGATGAGCGACCAACTTGCTGCGCTGGGCGTGGCGACGTGCCCGCAGTACGCTGCCGAGAACCTGTCACCGACACCCGATCTCGTCGTCATCGGCAACGCCGTGTCTCGGGGCAACCCCGAAGTCGAGGCGGTGCTTGACCGCGGCCTGCCATACACGTCTGGTGCGCAGTGGTTGGCCGACGAGGTGCTGCGCGGTCGACGGGTCATCGCCGTTGCCGGGACGCACGGCAAGACCACCACGTCGAGCCTGGTGGCGCACTTGCTCGAGGCCAGTGGGTTGTCGCCGGGTTTCCTCATCGGGGGCGTACCTGGCAATTTCGGTGTCTCGGCCCGGCTCGGGCAATCGGCGTGTTTTGTTGTCGAAGCCGACGAGTACGACACGGCCTTTTTCGACAAACGTTCGAAGTTCGTGCACTACCGGCCAGAGATTGCCGTGCTCAACAACCTCGAGTTTGATCACGCTGACATCTTTCCCGACCTCGCGGCGATCGAAACCCAGTTCCACCATTTCCTGCGTTGTGTACCGGGCCGGGGCAGCGTGGTCTACAACGCCGAAGACCCGGCCGTCGTGCGTGTGCTGGAACGCGGGTGCTGGAGCCACCGTGTCGGGTTTGGTGGTGCGGCGGACTGGCAGCTCGACGCCGCGCAGGCGCTGTGTGGTCCCGGGCTCGCTCCCCGCCAACCCGCAGGCTGGATCGCGGCCGGTCGGCACAACCGGCTGAACGCGCTGGCGGCGGTGGCGGCCTGCAGGCCGTTTGTTCCCGACCCCGGCGAGTTGGTCGCACACCTCGCGGGTTTCGAACCGCCAAAGCGACGGCTCGAGCACCTGGGCGTGGGTCGGGGTGTGACCGTCTACGACGATTTCGCCCACCACCCGACCGCGATTGCCGCCACGCTGGAGGCTCTGCAAAGCCTTCACCCGGGGGCGCGGCTGCGGGTGGCGCTGGAACTGCGCTCCAACAGCATGCGTGCCGGGGCGCACGCCACCGCGCTCCCGGCGGCGCTGTGTGCCGCCACACAGGTGGTGTTGTACGACCCGGACGGACGTGCCGGGGACGGGGTCGCGGGCGACACCGCGACACATGTGACATCCCGGTGTGAACTGATCGACACACTCACACGCGAGGCGCGCGAAGGCGATTGCATTGTGTGTATGTCGAACGGAAGCTTCGAGGGTGTGCAGCGTCAGATTTTGGACGCACTGACCGGAGCCTGAATCCGGTAGCTTTTCAAGGCTTTGCTATAGTGAATCCAGACAATCAACGCTCTGCATGCGAGGCGGACGCGGTGGCATCCGGCGCCCCAAAACCTGACGATTCCGTGCCCACACGCATCGACCACTACCGCCTCTCGGATGTGTTGGGTCGCGGCACCTGTGGCACGGTCTACCGCGCCTTCGACGAGAAGCTCGGGCGCGACGTCGCGGTGAAACTGTCCTCGCGCGACCAGGGTGCCGAACGCGAAAACCTCGACATCACCGGGGCGACGGAACCCAACCCCGCGCGCAAGCCCGCACACTACCGCGCGTTCCTCACCGAAGCGGCCGCGGCCTCGCGGCTGTCCCACCCGGGCATTGTCGCGCTCTACGATGTCGGTGCGACCGAACGCCACAATTACCTCGTCATGGAGCTCGTCGAGGGCGTCACGCTCAAGGTGCACGGCAAGGGCCAGGTGTTGCTGCCGCCGCGACGGGTGTTGGAGATCATGGTCCAGTGTTGCGAATCGCTGGACTACCTGCACAGCCAGGGCTTTCTGCACCGCGACATCAAGCCGTCGAACATCATGCTCGACATCAACGGCGAGGCAAAGCTGCTGGATTTCGGCATTGCGCTGTCACGGGACCAGAGCGTTGCCGAGGGCCGCAAGGCCTCGCTGGGTACACCCAACTACATGTCTCCCGAACAGATCCGGGGGGACCGGCTCGGGCCGCCGACTGACTTCTACTCGCTCGGCACGGTCATGTACGAAATGCTGACCGGCCAGCGTGTGTACGCGGCCAAGAAGGTCAAGGACCTCTTTGCCCAGGTGCTGCGGGAACCGCCACCGCACCTCAAGGTCGCCGCGCCGCACCTGCCCGAGAGCCTCGCCCAGGTGATGCATCGCGCGTTGCAGAAACGGCCCGAACGGCGTTTCCAGACGGGCGCTGACATGGCGTCAGCGCTGCGTGCGGTGATCGAGGAATTGGTCCACGGTGGCCGACGGGAGTTGGCGGACATGCAGCGTTTGCTGCGCCGCCATTCGGTCTTTGGCAGCTTCAGCGAGTTCGATCTGGCGGAGTTGCTGCGAGGCAGCAAACCGGTGAAGTTCGGTCGAGACGACGTGCTCGTCGCCCAGGGCAGTTCGGAGCGTGTGCTCTACCTGATCGCTGACGGGCTCGCACAGGTGGAGCGTGACGACACGCCCGTGGCCTTGCTGGGGCAGGGCGACAGCGTCGGGGAGCACGGCTTCGTGTCCGATACGCCAAGCCCGGAGGCGATCGTCGCCCTGACCGAGGTGTTTGCCTACCGGTTGCGCGCCGATTTCTTCTACACTGCGCCGCCGTCGGTTCAGGTCGGCATGTACCGGGCCTTCGCGCGGCGGTTGAGCGACCGACTTTCGCGCCTCGACGCGCTCGAGCCCGACATCCCGCTCTAGCGCTGCACCCGGTCAGGCGCGGCGGCGGAAGTCATCCTGAAGCAGGCGGCGTTCCCAGGCGATCGAGGTGCGCACGATCGTATCCAGGTCGTTGTGGCGCGGCGTCCAGTCGAGTGTGGCATGGATGCGATCAACGTCGGCGACCAATTCGGGCGGGTCGCCAGCACGACGCGGTTTTTCGATGATGTTGAGCTCGTGGTTCACCTGGGACTGCACGGTGTTGAGGACATCCCGCACACTGAAACCGCTGCCGTAGCCGCAGTTCAGGGTCACACTCGGACCGCCGTCGCGCAGGTAGCGCAACGCGCTGACGTGGGCTTCGGCGAGGTCGGTCACGTGGATGTAGTCTCGGATGCCCGTGCCGTCTGCGGTGGCGTAGTCGGTGCCAAAGATGTACACGGCATCGCGCTTGCCGACCGCGTGTTCGGCCGCGACCTTGATCAGCAGGGTGGCCTTCTCGGTGGACTGGCCGATCGCGCCGTCCGGGTCCGAACCCGCGACGTTGAAGTAGCGCAGGATCACGTGGTTCATGTCGGAGACGGCGTCGAGGTCGCGCAGCATGGTCTCACTCATGAGCTTTGACATGCCGTACGGGTTGATCGGCGCCGTCGGTGTCTGCTCGTTGCATCGACCGGAGGCGGGCTCGCCGTAGGTCGCTGCCGTTGAGGAAAACACGAAGTGTTTCACGCCATGATCATTGCAGGCTTCGAGCAGCGTACGGGTGTTGGCCGTGTTGTTGCCATAGTACTTCAGGGGGTTCTCGACCGACTCCGGCACAATGGTGTGCGCCGCGAAGTGCAGCACGGTTTCGATGTCGTGCTCCTCCAGCACCTTGTCGAGCAGTACGCGGTCGCCGGTGTCGCCCTGGACGAAGGTGCCGTGGGTGATTGATTCGGCGAAGCCGGTGTACAAGTTGTCCAGCACAACCACGTTCTCGTGGTCGCGACCGAGCAGTTTGACGGTGTGGCTACCGATGTAACCCGCGCCACCTGTCACCAGAATGCAAGCCATGTCTTCGCTCCTGTCAGTTTCGGGCACGTGCCAAGCGGTGGTACTTGCCGGCGATGTACAAGCCCATGACGCGCAGGCAACGCAGGCCGTACAGCCACGGGTTCAAGTACGACTCCTCGTCGCCGTAGTGCGTCGGGATGCCGACTTCGTCGATCTTCAAGCCCATCGCACGCGCGGCGGCGATGGCCTCGATGTCAAAGTCGAAGTAGTAGCTCAGGTGGTCGATCGGCAAGGTCTCGAGGGCGTGCCGACTGTAGAGCATGTACCCCGAGTGGTAGTCCGTCATCGCCATGCCGAAGACCCGGTTTTCCATCCAGGTCAGCACCTTGCCGCCAATCACCTTGTACAGTGGCATACCGCCGGCGCGCGCTGTGTTCAGTTTGTGCCGCGAGCCCTGCAGGATGTCCAGACCACGTGACTGGATTTCGGTGAGCATCGTCGGCAACTCTTCGGGTGGATACTGACCGTCGCCGTGGAGGCAGACGACGGTGTCCGACTCGACGCTCAGGCAGGCCGTCAAGCCGGTGCGAACCGAGTCGCCGTAGCCGAGGTTGGTGTCACCGCCGACCCAGCGCAATTTGGGGTAGGTCGCCTGCAGCGATTCGGCCACCTCGAGGGTGTTGTCGCGGCTCGCCTTGCTGATCACGAAGCACGCGACGCAATCGTCCCAGAGGTGTTTAGGGATACGCTCGAGCACCTCGGGCAGCGTCTTGGCGGCGTTGTACGCCGGAATGAAAATCGTAAACGGGCGGTACACGTGGCGAGCGAGCTCTTGATCGGTGTGCTCTGCGAGGGTGGATGAATCGAATACTGGTGTAGCGGGGAGCGACATCGCGTGGTCCTCGCGTGACCGTACAGGCACGCTTTTCATTTTGGCAGATTCCGCCGTACCGGTGATGTCCATATTGTTACGGGGTTGACGCCGGAAGCTGACCGTGAATTCGGCCGCATTGGGCGGCGTGACCGACCCGGTGCGGCGGGCGGTGCCGACGCCGTCGCGTAACACGTGCAGCAACCGCTTTGAGTGCTATCGACGGCGCGCGCGGATTCTGTACGGTTGAACAGCCGCCGGCGAGGCGCGGCGAGGCCGATCACCGTGCCGGTGGCGATCCGCGGGCCTGCCAGGGCGTTTCCTGTGAGGCGGTTCGCAGTTTGGCGTCGCCGTGCTTGAGCAGGTGCATCAGAAATCTGACACTGCGCTTCGGCATGACGCAACGCTGTAGCAAGAGGACCGCAATTGTGACCACCACTGACCTTCCGCCCCCCGTGGCGATGCCCGATTTCGACGAGCTGGCGACCTTGGCGCGGGACAACCCGGAGGCGTTCGAGGCGCTGCGCGCGGAGTTGCTCGAGCAGTGTGTGCAGTGTGCACCGCCGCGCATGCACCGCCGCCTGCGAGGCCTCGTGTTCGAGCTCGACGCGCAGCGCCAGACATCACCGTCGCCGCTCGCGGCGTGCCTGGACGCCAGTGGTCGGATGTGGAAATCCTTCGATGAACTGAGAGTGCAGCTGAACGCCGTGGTCCGGCCGGAGGCCCTGTCCGAGGAGGAACTTGCCTCGCTCAAACCCAGCACGCAGAGCGCGGATGTGCTGCCTTTCGCCCGCTCGGAGGGCACCGCACGCTGACACGGCGAGCGTGTATGCCCCTGCGTTCTGCGTATCGACCGTTACACTTAGCACGGTGACGATTGATCAAAGCGCAGCGTGGTAGTTCGGTGAGTGGCTCGAACCAGAAGCGGGTAATCGACGGCGTACTGTTTGGGTACATTCAGTTTGCCCTGGACGGCGCCGTGCGCTTGCTCACTATCCCCTTCTTTCTGAGCGCGTTGGGCCCGCAGTTAATGGGCCTGCGGGCTGCCGTGCTTGAGCTCGTCGGCTACCTCCAGTCTGCAAACCCGGGCACCGCGCAATCCATGCAAGCGGTGATCGAGAAGAACGTGCGGGATGGCCGCGCAGATGATGCGACGCGCGAGACGCTCGCGGTCGGCCGCTGGCTGCAGTCCGCGATTGCCCTTGTGGCCTTTGTCGCGGCGGTGTGGATCGCCTTTCACCTCGAAGCGCTCACCGACGAGTTGACGCCAGAGGAGGCGCTCAGCGCCATTTGGTTCACCGTGGCATGCGCGGTCGTCATTGGTCTCACCTTGCTGGGTGCACACCACTCATCACTCCTGGTCGGCTTGCAGAATCACCGCAACCACCAACTCTGCTTCATTGTCATGCAGCTCACCACGTCGGTGGTGTCGGTTCTGTTGGTGTGGTTAGGGTTTCGGCTCGGTGGGCTCGGCGCCGCCGCCGTGGTGGGTGTGTTGGTGTTCTATATGCTGCGCCGGCATTTCGCCGCTCGGCTTGGCTTCAAGATGCCACTGCCGCCGCTGTTGCCACGGCTCGCGGTGCTCAAGCAGGTGCTCGGCATGAGCGGCTGGATGCTGGCATCGACTCTTGGCGGGGCGATGGTGCTCCAAAGCTTCCGAATGATCGCTGGTCTGTTGCCGGGTATGGGCCTTGAGACCGCCAACGCTGTTGCACTTCTTTTCGTGATGCCCTACCTCGTCGTTCAGTTGTTGACATGGATTGGATATGTCGTGCGGCCGACCCTCGCGGCCAAGTACCATGCAGGCGAGCTCGGCGACGATTTGTGGCCTACCGTCAGTACCTACCTCAAACTCATGGCCTGCCTGTCTGCAATTGCGTTTGTCGCGGGTGGCGTTACGAACCAGGCCTTCATCGCACTCTGGGTTGGGGAGACCTATTGGGCAGGGACGGATGCCAATCTCGCGCTGTGTGCGATGTTGGCCGCGTGGATGTTGAACTCCTCGCTGCAAAACCTCTTGTACATCCGCGGCGACATGCGCCTGCGTGGCCAGTTGTGCCTGTTTGAGGGTGTCGGTGTGCTGCTGTTCGCCGTGCTCGGCGGCTACAACTTCGGGGTAGTCGGCATCTTCGCCGGCGCGGCGATTTTCATGCTCTTCGTGTCTCTACCGGCCGGCTTCGTGCTCGTCGGGCGACAGTTCGCGCTCGATCGCAGCTCAGTCAGTGTGGCGGTGCAGACCCTGTGGTACCCGGTGCTCATCATCGCCGGCTACGTCCTGCTGCGGGGCCCCCTCTCGGCACCTGGCGGCAGCTGGCTCGGCATGTTGGGCTGGTGCGCGCTGGTGGGCGTCGGCCTGATAGCGGTCGTCACCCCTTTCCTCTGGCGCCCGATGCGACCGTTCACCGAGCGCTACACCCGCCGCTTCGGCTTTTGACGCCGCACCCGGACGTCGGCGTCAGCCGGCAACGTCGCCGATTTCCCCCGTTTGACGAAACTAATTCCCGACTGATTTAGTCTGATATTATGGGCAGGCTTGGGCCGCCGGCCCCACGCGCGCGCTCGGCAGCAGGCTGCGCCGACCGTGCCCCGGGATTGCCCCTCCACGCACACACTTTTGGGCTGCAGGAATCGACCATGTCGGAAAGCGTCGAACGCATCAATGAACGCCTCGCCAGTGACTACGAGGCGGGTTTCGTCACAGAGGTCGAGAGCGAATCTCTGCCGCCGGGCCTGGACGAGGACACCATCCGGGCCATCTCGGCGCGCAAGGACGAGCCCGAGTGGCTGCTCGAGTGGCGCCTCAAGGCGTTCCGCAAGTGGCTTACGCTGTCGGAACCCACGTGGGCGCACGTCGACTACCAGCCGATCGACTTCCAGGCACTCTCTTACTACTCCGCCCCCAAGGGGCAGGGTGATGGGCCCAAGTCGCTTGACGAGGTCGACCCGGAAATCCTGCGCACCTACGAGAAGCTCGGCATCCCGTTGCACGAGCAGAAGCGACTGGCGGGCGTCGTCGCGGTCGACGTCGTCTTCGACAGTGTGTCGATCCACACCACATTCAAGGACACGCTGGCCGAGGCCGGAGTCATCTTCTGCCCGATTTCCGAGGCGGTGAAGGAGCACCCGGAGCTGGTGCAGAAGTACCTCGGCACGGTCGTGCCGATCAGTGACAACTTCTACGCCTGCCTGAATTCGGCGGTGTTCTCGGACGGCTCCTTTGTCTACATCCCGAAGGGCGTGACCTGTCCCATGGAGCTCTCGACCTATTTCCGCATCAACGCGATGAACACCGGGCAGTTCGAACGCACACTGATCATCGCTGAGGAGGGCGCGAGCGTCTCCTACCTGGAGGGCTGCACCGCGCCCATGCGTGACGAGAACCAGCTGCACGCCGCTGTGGTCGAGCTGGTGGCGCTGGACGACGCGAAGATCAAGTACTCCACCGTGCAGAACTGGTACATGGGCGACGAAGAGGGCCGGGGTGGTGTCTACAACTTCGTGACCAAGCGTGGGTTGTGCAAGGGCCGCAACGCCCACATCTCCTGGACGCAGGTCGAGACCGGCTCGGCCATCACCTGGAAGTACCCGAGTGTGGTGTTGCGCGGTGACAACAGCGTGGGCGAGTTCTATTCGGTCGCGCTGACCCGCGGGCGGCAGCAGGCCGACACCGGCACCAAGATGATCCACATGGGCAAGAACACGAAGTCGACGATCATTTCCAAGGGCATCTCAGCGGCGCGCAGCGAAAACTGCTACCGCGGCCTCGTGCGCGTCGCGCCGACAGCCGAGGGAGCGCGCAATTTCACACAGTGTGACTCGCTGCTGATCGGCGACACCTGCGGGGCCCACACCTTCCCGTACATCGAGAGCCGCAACAACTCAGCGGTGATCGAGCACGAGGCGAGCACGTCCAAGGTCAGCGACGACCAACTGTTCCTCTGCCAACAGCGCGGCCTCGACACCGAGAAGGCGGTCTCGATGATCGTCAACGGATTCTGCAAGGAGGTCTTCCGCGAGCTGCCGATGGAATTTGCGGTGGAAGCCGGAAAACTGCTTGAAATCAGCCTCGAAGGGTCGGTTGGTTGACCTCTTCACCACGAGAACACGATCACATGCTCACCATCGACAATCTGCGGGCCTCTGTTGAAGACAAGGCCATCCTCAAGGGGTTGGACCTGCGCGTCGGCCCCGGCGAAGTGCACGCCATCATGGGCCCGAACGGCGCTGGCAAGAGCACGCTCTCGAACGTCATGGGCGGCCGACCCGGCTACGAGGCCACGGGTGGAGCGGTCACACTGGATGGTGTCGACCTGCTCGAACTCGAGCCCGAGGAGCGCGCGTACGCAGGCCTGTTCCTGGCGTTTCAGTACCCGGTCGAATTGCCGGGCGTCTCCAACATGGAGTTTCTCAAAGCCGCAGTGGAAGCCAATTGCGAGCACCGCGGCACCGAGGCGCCCAAGACACCGGCGTTCCTGAAAATGGCGCGCGACGCCTGCGCCCAGGTCAACCTCGATCCCGCGTTCCTCAAACGCGGTGTGAATGAGGGGTTCTCCGGCGGAGAGCGCAAGCGCAACGAGATCCTGCAGATGATCATGCTGCAGCCGAAGCTCTGCGTGTTGGACGAGACCGATTCGGGCCTCGACATCGACGCCCTGCAGGTGGTCGCCGACGGCGTGAACTCGCTGCGCGGGCCGGACCGCAGTTTTGTCGTGATCACCCACTACCAGCGCCTGCTCGACTACATCGTGCCGGACTTCGTGCACGTGCTGTCCGACGGCCGAATCATCAAGTCCGGGGGCAGCGAGCTGGCACTCGAGCTCGAGAAGAACGGTTACGGCTGGATCGAGCAGGAAGTTGCCTGACATGCACGACTCGTTCAAGAGCTCCGCCCTCGAGGCGGCGGCGCGTGTGCCCGCGGTGCCGTGGATGGCATCGCGCGATGCCGCGCGTGACGCTCTGGCCACGGTCGATCTGCCCGATCGCTCTGCCGAGAGCTGGAAGTACAACAACCTGTCCTCGGTCTACGGGCTGTCGGTCGCGCTGACCGCACCCGGCGACCTGGCCGTGGCGCAGTCGCTGGCGGCGGACGTGTTGGCGCTCGATGCCCCGGTCGTGGTGCTGCTCGACGGCCGCTTCTGCGCCGAGTTGTCGCGCCTGCCCGAGGGTGTTGCGGTGGCGCCGTTCTCGGCAGCCGACCCCGCCCAGGAAGTCCGTATTCGCGAGACCCTCGGCGCGCAGGCGCGCGCCCAGGGCCAGGCGTTCGTGCTGATGAGCGAGGCGCTCTCAGAAGACGGCGTCTGGGTCGATGTGGCCGATGGCGCCGCACTGGATCCGGTGCTGCACATCGTCAAACTGCGCACGCAAGCCGGCACCACGGCCCCGCGCGTGTTGGTCAACGTCGGCGACAACGCCAGGCTGAACCTCGCCGAACACTACCGTTACGCACCTGGCCTCGACACCTTCGATGTGCCTGTGACCGAAGTGCGAATTGGCGCAAACAGCGCTGTGCACCACTACCGCTTCGCGTTCGGCGAAGCGGGCAGCCGCCACATCGGCCGCGTCGCCACGCGACAGGCACGCGACAGCCGCTACCGCGCCTACCTGGCGGTCATCGGCGGTGACTTCAACCGGCTGGACTTCGGCCTGGATATTCAGGGACAGAACTGCGACAGCCAGCTGTTCGGTCTCTACATGTGCCGGGCATCGGAACACACCGACATCCACCTGGCCGTCGACCACGCGTTGCCGCACTGCGACAGCCAGGAGGTCTTCCGCGGGGTCGCTGCTCAACGTGGCAAGGCGGTCTTCAACGGGCGCATTCACATCCACCCGGATGCGCAGAAGACCAACGCCGAACTGTCAAATCGCAACCTGTTGTTGTCCCGCCACGCCGAAATCAACACCAAACCTGAGCTGGAAATCTACGCCGACGACGTCAAGTGCGCGCACGGTGCGACCGTCGGCCAGCTCGACCCAGAAGCGCTGTTCTACCTGCGCTCGCGTGGCACGCCGCTCGCCTCCGCGCGCTCGTTGCTGTCTTACGGCTTCATCAACGAGGTGCTGCTGGCAATGCCCGACGAGACGATTTCGGCCCTGGTGACGCCGCGGGTCGATGCGTTTTTTGCGGGTCTGACGGACGCCTAGGCCATGAGCACGGCACGGCACAGTGGCAGCAGGGCGTTCGACGTCGACGCCCTGCGTGCGGCGTTCCCGATTCTGCACACCGAGGCGCACGGGCGACCGTTGGTCTACCTCGACAACGCGGCGACCACGCAGAAACCGCAAGCCGTGCTCGACGCGCTAGACCACTACTACCGTGCCGAGAACAGCAACGTGCACCGGGGTGCGCACTACCTCGCCGACCTCGCGACCCGGGCCTTCGAGCGCACCCGCGAGCAGCTTGCTGCCTTTCTCAACGCCGAGCGAAAGGAAGAGGTGATCTGGACGCGCGGGACCACCGAGAGCATCAACCTGGTGGCGCAGAGTTGGGGTCGGCGCAACATCGGTGCGGGCGACCACATCGTGATCAGTGCACTCGAGCACCACGCCAACATCGTACCCTGGCAGATGCTCTGCGAAGAACGCGGCGCGGTGTTGTCGGTGATTCCCATCTCCGACGCCGGAGAAATCGACCTCGAGGCCTACCAGGCGCTGTTGCGCGGTCCGGTGAAGCTCGTCGCTGTCGCCCACGTCTCCAACGCGCTTGGCACCGTCAACCCGGTCGCCGAGATGGTGCGCATGGCGCGCGACGCGGGCGCGGTGACGCTGGTCGACGGCGCACAAGCGGTGGCGCACGTGCCGGTGGATGTCCAGGCGATCGGCTGCGATTTCTATGCGCTGTCCTCGCACAAGCTCTTCGGGCCAACCGGCCTCGGCGCCCTCTGGGGCCGCTACGCGTTGCTCGATGCGATGCCGCCCTGGCAGGGCGGTGGCGAGATGATCGAGCAGGTCAGCTTCGAGGGCACCACGTACAACGCGCCGCCGTTCCGGTTCGAAGCTGGCACGCCTGACATCAGCGGCGTCATCGCACTTGGCGCGGCGCTCGAGTTCGTCGCGTCGCTGGACGCCGAAGCGGCGGCGTTACACGAACACGACGTGCTGCGCTACTGCGTTGATCGGGCCCGTCAATGTCCTGGCCTGCAGCTCATTGGCGACGCGGCGGAGCGGGCCGGAGCAGTGTCGTTTCTGCTCGACGGTGGGCACCCGGCCGACGTTGGCACCTTGCTTGACCGACAGGGTGTTGCGGTGCGCACCGGACACCACTGCGCGCAGCCGTTGATGGCCCGGCTGGGTATTCCCGGCACGGTACGCGCATCCTTTGCGGTGTATAACACGCGGGACGACGTGGATGCGTTGTTCGCCGGCCTGGAAAAGGTCAAAACCTTCCTGTGATGGTAAGTGAGCATGACAGTGGACACCTGGCACCCCGATGACGCACAGCCCGAGCCGGTGCGGTTGACGCCGGCCGCGGTGGCGCACGTGCGCAACCAGATTGCACAACAACCCAGCGCCGTCGGTATTCGGCTCGGCACGCGCAAGAGCGGGTGCTCCGGTTTCATGTACCAGCTGGATTTTGTCGAGCAGCCAGACGCCGAGGACACGGTGTTCGAAACGGACGACGTGCGCGTGTTCGTCGATGCCGACAGCCTGAAACTTGTCGGTGGCACCACGATCGACTACGTGCAGGACGGCATCTCCCGTGTGATGCGGTTCAACAACCCGCATGCCCAAGACACCTGTGGCTGCGGCGAGAGCTTCTCCGTCTCATGATGGGCCACAACGCACAGCTCATCACCCTGAGCCGTGACGTGGACGCGCTGCTCGTGCCGCACGGCACTGAAGTCCGGCTGGCCGAAGGCTCGTATGTGCACCTCGTGCAGTCGCTTGGCGGTGCGTTCACCTTGATCGTGAACGGCAACATGCTGCGCGTCGACGGCAGCAACGCCGACGCGCTGGGCATGGAAGCCGAGGTCATGGAGTACGACACGCCCGCGGATGGCTCGGTCAACTCCGACGACCTCTGGCGCACGCTTGGCACCATCTACGACCCGGAGATCCCGGTTAGCATCGTCGAACTCGGGTTGATCTACATGGTTGACGTCGAGACGCTCGAGGCCGGTAACCGGGTGCACGTCGCAATGACACTCACTGCACCCGGCTGCGGTATGGGGCCGGTCTTGATCGAGGAGTGCCGGCTGCGCCTGCTGAAAGTCCCGAACGTCAACGATGTCACGGTGGAGTTGGTCTTCGATCCGCCCTGGTCGCACGACATGATGTCGGAAGCCGCCAAGCTCGAGCTGGGCCTCTTCTACTGACTGCTGCGGTGTGCAACGCGACCTGACCGTGACCCTCTGGACACACACGCTCTCGGAAGCGCAGCGGTGAGCCGGACACCCGACACAGTGCCAGCCTGGTTGCACGACAACCCGCTCGGCGTGTCCATCACGCCGGCAGACGTGCGTGATCGACTGGACCCGAACCTCGACTGGGAGGCGCGATACCGTGCCCTGATTGCGCTGGGGGACCTGTTGCCGGCGTTGCCGGATGCCGTGCGCATCGACATCAACCGTTTGCACGGTTGCCAGGCCGTGGTCTGGGTTGACCACGCCTTCGATGTGCGCACGCAGCGACTCTACCTGAGCTGCGCGACCGAGACCCGAGTGGTCGCCGGTCTGCTGGCCTGCCTGCTCAACGGATACAATGCACAAACCCCCGAGGTCGCTTCGGCTTTCGACGCGAAGGCACTGGTCGCCGACCTGGAGCTCGCGGGGCACATGGCAAGCGAGCGCAACAACGGTTTGCTGGCCTTCATTGGCCGTGCCCGCATGCTGGCGCACCGCTACGGGGTGGCGCGTCGGCCATCACCTGGACAACACCATGACGCCTGAGAGTGCAGCGCTGTTTCAATCCAACCCCTTCGGCCAGTCCGTGTCGCGCGACGATGTGGCCGACACACTCGGCTTCCTCGATGACTGGGAAGACCGCTACCGCTACGTGATCGAGCTCGGTCAACAGCTTGTGCCGTTGCCTGAGGCCGACCGCACCGAGGACCGGCTGGTCAGGGGGTGCCAGAGCCAGGTCTGGTTGATGGCACAGCACGCCGACAACCGGGTGTGGTACCTGATCGATTCCGACGCGCACATCGTGCGCGGTCTGGCGGCCATTGTGCTCAGTGCCTACAACGGCCGCACGCCCGAGGAGATCGCTGACTTCGACATCGAGGCGTGGTTCGAGACCCTGGACCTGGTCAATCACCTGAGCCCGACGCGCGGCAACGGCTTGCGTGCGATGGTCGCGCGGATGGTGGCCGCGGCGGAGACACCCGCATGAGCACGGCGCTCTACTACCACGACGCCTGTGTGCAGCACGACCAGGGTGCCGGCCATCCCGAGCAACCGGCGCGCCTGGCTGCAGTGCTCGACGCCCTGAAGCGCGATGGTCACTACGCACAGCTCGACGTGCGCACCCCCTCGCTGGCGGCGCGTGCCGACATCGAGCGCGCGCACCCGGCCGACTACGTCGACCAGGTCGAAGCAGCCTCGCCACGCAGCGGCCGGGTTGCGCTCGACGCCGACACGACGATCAACGCCCACTCGCTGACCGCGGCGCGCCACGCCGCCGGTGCGGCCGTCGACGCGGTTGACGCGGTGGTCGCAGGCGACGTTGATGCCGCCTTTTGCGCGGTGCGCCCGCCCGGCCACCACGCTGAACGCACCCGGGCGATGGGCTTCTGCCTGTTCGGCTCTGTGGCCATTGCAGCCAAGCGCGCGCTCGACGTCCACGGCCTGAAGCGGGTGGCGATCGTGGACTTCGATGTACACCACGGCAACGGCACGGAAGACCTGGTCGAGCACGACCCGCGTATCCTCTTCTGCTCGAGTTTTCAGTATCCGCACTACCCGGGGTATTACCGCGACAATATCGACGGCCAGCGGGTCAACACACCGCTGGCCGCAGGCAGCGACGGTGCGGCTTTTCGCGAGGCGGTGCGCGCACACTGGTTGCCGGTCCTTCAGGCGCAGCGGCCAGAACTGATTATCGTGTCGGCCGGATTCGACGCGCACCGGGCCGACCCGCTCGCCTCGCTGAATCTCGTTGAAGACGATTTCGCGTGGATCACGCGGCAGGTGCTCGACCTCGCCGACGCACACGCAGGTGGCCGGGTCGTGTCGATGCTCGAGGGCGGGTACGACCTCGCCGCGTTGGGGCGTTCTGCCAGCGCGCACGTCAAGACGCTGCTGGAGCGTTGAATGCGGCTTGACCACCTCGTCGTTGGGTGCACCGACTTGGTGCAGGGCGAAGCCTGGCTCGCTGAACGACTGGGTGTCGCGGCCTCGGGCGGCGGTGAACACCTGCAGTACGGCACGCACAACCGCCTCTGGCGTCTCGATGGCCACCGTTACCTTGAGTTGATCGCATGCAAACCGGGCGCGAGTGCAGCTCAGACCCCGCCCTTCGGCTTGTCGCAGTCGGCCGTGCAGGCCCGGCTCGCAGAGCGCCCCCGTCTGCTGACCTGGGTTGCCCGTGTCGACCCGGGCGATGACGTCGCGCGGGTTTGGGCGGCCTGTCCTGGCCTGGCGGAGCCCGTTGCCGTCCAGCGCGGGGATTTTCACTGGCGCCTTGCCATCGCAGAGGACAGCGGGCTGTGCGACGGCGGTGCGGTTCCCCACCTGATCTGGTGGCAACCGCCGCACCCGACCGACGTCCTGCCGCCGCTCGGTCTCGCGCTCGACGCGCTGTGGCTGAACACGCCGGAGCGCGGCCGGCTCGCGCCGATCGCCGCGCTGCTGACCGGTGAACCCGTGACGGTTGTGGACGGACCACAGGGCCTTGTCGCTCGAATCCGCACCGATCAGGGGCGAGTCGAGCTCGATTGATGCGCCTCGACCGGTATCTGTGCGGTTCAACCGGTGACAGCCGGAGCACCGTGCGCACCTGGATTCGCGCCGGTCGCGTCACACGCAATGGCACCGTCGCCACGCGCCCGGCCGAGCCCGTGTCGAACGGCGACTGTGTCAGCCTCGACGGTACCGTGCTCGTGCTGCGGGGACCGCGCTACCTGATGGTGAACAAACCCGTTGGCACCGTGTGCACAGCGGCACACGCCGACCCGCGCAGCGTGCTCAACTGTGTACCGATTCAGGCGGGTGCGCGCTTGCAGTGTGTCGGCCGTCTGGACATCGACACGACAGGCTTGCTGCTGCTGAGTGACGACGGACAGTGGAACCACCGGGTCAGCCGGCCGGGGCGGAGCACCAAGGTCTACCGTGTGGCGCTGGCGGCCGCTTGGACGGACCAAATGCTCGACCATTTGTGCACGGGTGTTCAACTGCGCGGCGAGCGGCGCCTCGCCGTGGCCTGCGACGTCACGCCGCTCGGCCCCGACAGCCTCCGCGTCACGCTCGACGAGGGGCGCTACCATCAGATCAAGCGGATGCTCGCGGCGGTGGGCAACCGTGTGGTCGGCCTGCACCGGCTGTCCGTCGGTGCGCTCGCACTTGATGACAGTCTTGCGCCCGGTGCGTGGCGTGAGCTGACCGAGATCGAGCGCTGCCGAGCCGAAGGGCTCGATGAGGCGGCATGCCAAGCCCGGAGTGACCCGCAATAACCGCGCGATTGTGCAACATAGTGCTGAATCTGCGCACAACTTGAATATTGCAGCTCTGGAATATTTCTGGTCGGAGTGGGGCCAGTATAGTATCCTTTCAGCACTGATAAGTTCAGGGCGTGGAACTCTCGACACGCGAGTTGGTCGATATTGTGCAAGCTGGGTACGCACACCGCGCGGCTTAGTACACACGGCACCTGCCCACGGACTACCCCCAAATTCCCAACGAGATCTCAGAGGCTCCTCCCATGGCCAGAAAACCCCGAATCCACGTCCCTGGTGCGCTCTACCACGTGATGTTGCACGGCGAGAACGGCAAGAAAATCTTCAGCACCGACGCAGACCGCAAGTACCTCGAAGCCCTCGTTGCCGAGGGAGTACAGCGCTTTGGCCACAAAGTGCACGCCTACTGCTTCCTGCCCGACCGTCTCCACCTGGCGATCCAGGTCGACAAGACCAGCTTGTCGAAAATCATGCAGAACCTGTCGTTCCGCTATACGCGTTACTACAACAACGCGCGAAACAGCCAGGGTCAGCTGTTTCACGGTCGCTACAAGGCGATCCTCGTCGACGCCAAATCCTACCTGGCCGAGTTGGTGCGTTACATCCACCACTCTCCGGCGCGCACCGGCGCATCGCGCAAGCCGGATACGTTCAAGTGGTCCAGCCACAAGGCCTACCTCGGCACAGCGAAATCGGATTGGCTGACGCGTGGTGACGTGTACGACACCTTCGCCAAACGCGAGCCGACGGCCATCAAGCGTTATGGTGAGTTCTTCGCAAAGGGCGCGGGCGAGGGCGTTCGGGATGACCTCGAGCGCGGCAACGACGGTGCGGTGTTGGGCGACAAGGCCTTCCAGAAGCAGGTGCGCAAAGCACCGGCCAAGAAAGCGAAGCCGGTGAGCCTCGACAAGCTGGTCAAGCACGTTCTGAAGGAAGAGGGCCTCAAGGAGGCCGCGCTCGCGAACCCGAGCCGCGCACGGGCTGAGAGCCTGGTTCGTCAGATCATCAGCTACCTCGCAGTCGAGCTCGAGTCCGCGTCCCTGACGGACGTCTCCAACCGCTTTGGCCGTGATCTCACGACCATGAGCCGCAACCTGCGCAACTTCCGCGACCGTCTGGAGCGCGACAGCGCGCTGGCCAAGAAGGTCGCTGGCTACCGCAAGGCGCTCGCGAAGTAAGGCGCTGAGCAGTGCCGACAACCAGGGCGCTCGACAGAGCGCCCTTTTTTTGTGCGAGCCGGTCAGTTGTTGCGCTCGGGGTGCAGCCAGCGGTGCAGCACCGGCGCCCCGACAATCACGAGCACGATTCGCGACAGGTGCAAGGTGACGACGTAGCTCAACTCGGCACCGGCGACGATTGCCAGCACGGTCATTTCCGCCTGGCCACCGGGCGAGAAGCCCAACAGGGCATCCGGCAGCGGCGCGAGCCCGTGCGCGAGCACGACCTGCACGACCCCGGCCGTCAACGCCGCCGACAGCAGGCAATAGCCAAGCGCTGCACTGACGATCTGGCGAAGTTCCCGCACTGTGATGCCGACGTAGTGCACGCCAACGCTCAAGCCGATGACGAACTGGGCCGCGAGGATGGCCTCACGCGGCGGACGTTGGTCGACCACGCCTGCGAGCGACAGGATGGCTGTGAGCACCAGAGGGCCGAGAATCGTCGCACCGGGCATGCCGAGCCGCTTGCCGAGCCACCAGCCGCCGAGCGCGCAGGCGAGCAGGATGCCCAGTTGACCGAATGTGAACGTGGTGGCGGGCGCGCCCGGTGGCTGATCGAGCGCGACACCCAAAGGGCCGGTAAGCAGAAAGGGCAGGGTGGCAACCACGACCGCGAGGCGGGTGGCGTGCGCGAGCGACAGAGCGCGGGGGTTGCCACCGGCCTCGATACCGAACAACAGCATGTCCTGAAGCCCACCGGGCATCGCCGCGTAGAACGCAGTCGGGCGGTCGAAGCCGTGCCAGCGGAACCAGGGCACGCCGGCGGCAGCGATCAGGACTGTCAGCACGAGCACCAAAACCACCGAAGCCGCGTAGTCCGAAGCCTGCTGCAACACGGCCGGCGTGATGCTTGCGCCGACGGCGACGCCGAGCACAGTGCGCAAGGTCGCCGCAGTGCGCGGCAGCCCGGTGAGGTGCATGCCGCCGAGGGCACACACCAGGCAGATCAGCAATGGGCCGATCAGCAACGGCAACGGCAAGTCGAGTACCGAGGCCAAAACAGCCCCGATGCCGGCAATCAGCACGGTTTTGGCCGCGCCCCTGAAGGGCCATGCCCCGTGCAGCTCAGTTGTCATCTGCCATGCTGGCGTTGGTTTGCCCTGTTGTCGGTGCCTGCCGGTGCGCGTGCCGTGCCAATGGTCAGACCGCTCGGCAGTGCCCCACGTCGGTGGTATTCTGCGCCCCGGTAGCGATGTTGAACAGAGGACAGCGCCATGACATCTGCAACGCCTGCAAACGACCCCTTCGCGCAACTGGCCGCGAACGTTGCAAAACCGTTCGACAGGGCGTCCGCGATGCCGCCCTCGGTTTACACGTCCAACGCCTTTCTCGAAGCGGAACTCGAAAGCGTTTTCAAACAGGACTGGTTTTGCGCCGGGCGTGCGAGTGCGCTGTCCTCGATCGGCGACTACACGACACTCGAACTGGCCGGGCAACCTGTGGTTGTGCTGCGTGACAAGTCGGGCGAGCTCCGGGCCCTGTCAAATGTTTGTCTACACCGCATGTCGACCTTGTTGCACGGCCGCGGCAACACGCGGCGAATCACATGCCCCTATCATGCCTGGACCTACGGGCTCGACGGCAAGCTGATCGGCGCACCGGCCATGGGCCAGAACCACGCCTTCTGCAAGACCGACATGGCCCTGCCGGCCGTGCGCTGTGAAGAGTGGCTGGGCTGGATCATGGTATCGCTCAACCCCGCCGCATTGCCGGTTTCCGAGGCGCTCGCGGAAGTGGAATCGTTGGTCGGCGACTATGACATGGGTGCCTATGTCGAAACCTTCTTCGAAACCCACGTCTGGGACACCAACTGGAAGGTGTTGGCGGAAAATTTCATGGAGAGTTACCACCTGCCGGTGTGCCACGCCGGGACCATTGGCGGCCTGTCCAAGCTCGATGAGATGGTCTGCCCACCAGGCTTGAGCGCGTTCAACTACCACACGATTCTCAAGGATGACCGACTCCAGATCGCCTTGGCGCATGACAACAACCAGCGCCTGCAAGGCGAACGGCGGCGAATGACCTACCTGCTCGCGATCTACCCGAGTTTGCTGATCACACTGACACCCGGGTATTTCTGGTACCTCTCGCTGCACCCCGAGGGCGTCGGACGCGTGCGCATTGCGTTCGGGGGTGGTATGTCGCCTGATTACGTTAACGATCCCAACGCCCAAGCGCATTTTGCCGAGTTGAAGGACTTGCTGGATCGGGTCAATGTCGAGGACCGTGGCTGCACGGAGAAGGTGTATCGTGGCCTGTGCTCGGACTATGCTGCCCCCGGCCCACTGTCGCATTTGGAGCGCCCGAATTACGACTTTGCCCATTATTTGGCGAGTCGTGTGAACCAGCCAGTTGGTGTGCGCTCGTGAGCCACGAACGGCTGCGGCCCTTCAACACGCGTGACACCTATCCGGAACAGAACCTCGACAATGACCTCAGTCAGGGCGTGGTGGCGCGCGGGCGGACGGTGTTTCTGCGCGGGCAGTGCCCGCAGGATCTGGACACGGCCGAGTCCGTGGCCAGCAACGACCCGGTCGCACAGACGCACAAGGTCATGCAGAACATCGTTCAGTTGATTGGCGAAGCCGGTGGCACGGTCCAGGACCTCTGCAAGCTGGTGGTGTACATCACCGACGTGCGGCACCGGGAAGCGGTCTACCGCACGATGGGTGAGTACATTCGGGGTGTTCACCCGTGCTGCACGGGGCTGGTGGTGGTCGCGCTGGCACGACCCGAGTGGCTGGTGGAAATCGACGCGACGGCCGTGATACCCGACTGAGCCACCCGGTGGCGCCTCAACGCAGAAAACTGTGATGAACTGCACAACCTGTCACGATCTGTGCGTATAGCGTGTGAAACACCGGGCCGCTTGCCCCGGCCGCGCTGACGCCACCTCTGGAGACCTCGATGACCCGAATTCTGTGCAGTGCCGTGTTGTTTGCCTGCAGTCAGGCTGCGCTGGCCGTGGTGTGCCCCGACGGCACCATCGTCGCCGGCACGCAGTGCTACCTGGCACCCGATGGCACCTACGTGGGAGGCCAGTCCGCGCGGCTCGCGCCGGATGGCAGTTACGTTGGTGGCGACACGATTTCGATCGCGCCGGACGGCAGTTACCTCGGCGGCAAGCACCGTCGGCTGTGCCCGGATGGCAAGTACCACGCTGGTAAACGCTGCAAATTGATGCCCGACGGTTCTTACGTCGGAGAGTGAATCGGAACGCGCGAATAGCGCGATTCGCGGGTTGTCGCGCGCTGGCCTGTGAAGAAATCTTTACGATACTTTTGCGCGATCTGGTCGTAAGCTCTTAATGCGGGCAAAACAGCGCCCGCACGGGAGACAGCACATGGGCGGTATTGAGAAGTTGAAAAGGCAGCTCGAACGGTGGGGCAGACGCGCTTTGCAGACCGGGCTTGCAGTTGCCGTGTGTGCCACCGCGACCACACTGCAGGCCCGTGACCGCGCGGCGCCGTCGGTGTTCCCCGACGCCCACGTCGTCGGTCAAGCGAGTTTGCAAGTGCTGTTCTGGGATGTGCTCGACGCCACCTTGCGCGCACCCAATGGCGAGTATGACCCTGCCAGGCCGTTCGCACTGACGCTGTCTTACCGCCGCCGCTTCAACAGCGACAAGCTTGTCGAAGCGTCCATCGAAGAAATGGCGGCGCACCCACGCAGCGACGCGCAGGCGCTGGAGCGCTGGGAGGCGTCGCTCAGTGCGATCTTCCCCGATGTCGAATCGGGCGACGAGCTCACCGGTATCAAGAATGCGCGCGGCCACACGGAGTTCTTCTTCGGCGACGAGCGGATTGGCGAGGTTCAGGACGCCGCGTTCACGCAGGCGTTCTTCGACATCTGGCTCGGTGAAACCACGTCGCGTCCGGATTTCCGCGACGCCTTGCTCGGTCGCGCGTTCTAGCACCGAGCTCCGTGGACGACGGCGCGGCCGGTGGCCGTATCAATCCGGTGAATCGATGGTTTCCCGAACGAGCCGCCAGGCCGTGTCCAGGTGTGCGGTGAGGGCGGCCTCAGCTTCGTCCGGGTTTCGCTGCAGGATGGCCGTGTAGATCGCCTCGTGTGCGAGGTAGTTGGCCTGGTCGTGCTCCGGCGCGCAAGGCATGCGGGACCAATGAGGCTCCAGCCATTGCGTCAGCCCGCGGTGCAGCGCGGTGAAGATCGGGTTGCCGGTGATGGCGTACAGCACGCCGTGGAAGTCGATGTCCGTTTGAAAGAAGAGGGCGGTGTCACCGATTGCATCCTGGTTGGCAGCCAGGGCCGTACGCAACTGGGTCAGGTCCTCGTGGCTCGCAGACAGAGTGGCCTGCCTGACCAATCCGCGTTCGATGAACACGCGTGCCTGGTAGACGTTCTGAGCCCCGCCCGGTTGGCCCAGCAGCTGATGCATCACCGCGGCGGTGGTGGCGAGCAGCGCGTCGGCGTTGGCGCGTTGCACACGCGGTCGGTGGCGGGGTGAGGCCCGAACGAGCCCACGGTGCGTCAAGGCCGTGATCGCCTCGCGCACAACCGAACGGGAGGCACCGAACTGCTGCATCAGCGCGCGCTCGGACGGCAGAGGGTCGCCGTCGGCGAGGACGCCTTCAGCGATGTCGGCCTCGATGCGCGTAATTATGGTGTCGGCGGCGCGGCCTTCGCGGTTGGGTGTGTCCATGCGTATCAGCGACCCATCCAGCCGCCGTCAACCGTGAGGATCTCGCCGTGCACGTAGTCCGACGCGGCGGAAGCGAGGAACACGGCCGGTCCGCCGAAGTCGGCCACACGGCCCCAACGGCCCGCGGGGATGCGATCCAGGATGGCTTTCGAGCGCACTGGGTCGTCTCGCAGTGCCTGGGTGTTGTCGGTGGCAATGTAGCCCGGCGCAATGGCGTTGACGTTGACACCGTGCGGTGCCCACTCGTTCGCCAGCGCCTTGGTCAGCTGGCCGATGCCACCTTTTGACGCGGCGTAGCCCGGCACGGTAATGCCGCCCTGGAAAGTCAGCAACGACGCGGTAAAGACGATTTTCCCGCTGCCGCGCGCCACCATGTGGCGACCGATTTCGCGGCTCAACACGAACTGCGCACTGAGGTTTGTCTCGACCACGGCATCCCACAGTGCATCGTCGTGCTCCGCTGCGGGTTTGCGCTCGATCGTTCCGGCATTGTTGAACAGGATATCCGGTGCCGGTCCCGTCGCCACCAGGGTGGCGGCCAACGCGCGCACGGCGTCTCGGTCACGGAAGTCGCACTGGTGTGCCGTGAAGGTGCGCCCGAGCGCAGTGACAGCGGACTCGACCTCGCTGCCGGGCGTCAGACTCGCGCTGACGCCGATGATGTCCGCGCCAGCGGCCGCCAGGGCTTCAGCGATACCGCGGCCGATGCCGCGTTTGGCGCCGGTGACCACGGCGAGCTTGCCGTCGAGGCTGAAGGGGTTCGGATTGTTCACACGGTCTCCTGAATCTGGATCAGGCTCTTCAGCGCTGTCGGGCTGCTGTCGAGCGACTCGAAGGCGGCCTGGATGTCTGCCAGGGGCTTCACGTCCGTGATGATATCGTCGGCTGGAATGCGCGACGCCGCAAGCAACGCGATCGCGCGTTCGTAGTCTTCGGGCTCGTACACCCGCACGCCAATCAACTGCAGCTCGCGCCAGAAGAACTGGAAGAGGTCGACTTCCGGTTTCTTCGCGTGGATGGCAACCATGACAATGCGCGCGCGCGTCGCTGCACAGGCGGTCATTGCATCGACACCCGGCTGCGTACCCGAGACTTCGAACACGACGTCCGCGCCTTTGTCACCGGTGCGTGCGTTGATTTCCGCGGCGAGATCCGCCCGGGATGGGTCCACGGTGTCAAAACCCAGTGACTGGACGATCTGCAGGCGGTGCGGGTTGACTTCCGACACCACCACTGCGGCCCCGCTCTCGCGTGCCACCAATGCGACCAGCACACCGATCGGGCCGCCGCCAATCACCAGTGCGGTTTCGCCGTCCGTGAGGCCTGACATCCGCACGTCGTGGCAGGCGACGGACAGCGGCTCGATCAGCGCTGCGTGGTCGAGCCGCATCGATGCGGGCAATGTGTGCAGGGTGTGCGCAGGTACCTGCCAGATTTCCTGCATCGCGCCGTCGGTGTCGAGGCCGAGAAAATCGAGCGTGTGGCAGATGTGCGCATGCCCGGCGCGGCACGCCGGACAGTCGCCGCACGCGGCCAGCGGCCTGACGACAACGGTGTCGCCCACGTTGACGCTCGTGACACCGTCACCAACCGCGTCCACGGTGCCGGACATTTCGTGGCCGATGACGCGTTCAAAACCGACCCGCGCGTCCATGTTGCCGTGGTAGACGTGCATGTCCGTGCCGCAGATGCCGCAGTAGGCCACGCGCACGGCGACGTGGCCATCGGCGAGTGCCGGCAACGTGCGTGTGCTCACTTCGAACTGGCGGTTGCCGCGGTAGAAGGCGGCCTGGATGGTCGATGACATGGTTTCTGGCCCTGAATGGTGTCGTGGCGATCAAACGGTGTGGTCGTGCGCGGCGTGCAATGCGTCCCAATCGAAGGTCACGCCGATACCGGGTGCATTCGGCGCGACGGCGAGCGTGTCCTCGACTACCAGCGGCCGCGTGGTGTAGCGGTCGATCGGGAAACTGTGGACCTCGAGCCAGCCGGCGTTGGTCTGCGCTGACACGAGGCTGACGTGCAATTCCTGCATGCCGTGGCTGCACGCCGGGATCCCGGCGGCGCGGGCGCGCTCGGCCACGCGCAACCACCCGGTGATGCCGCCGCAGTTCGAGGCGTCAGGCTGGATGTACGCCAGGCTGGCATCGCGAAACGCGTACTCGAACTCGTGCACGGTGTGCAGGTTTTCACCCATGGCCAGCGGCACGCCGGTGGCCTCGGTGATCCGCCGGTAGCCGAGGTAGTCGTCCGGTATTGTCGGCTCTTCAAACCAGAGGATATCGTGTGCTGCGAAGGCGTGGGCGGCGTCAATGGCCTGGTCGACGCTGAGCGCGTAGTTGGCGTCGACCATCAGCGCGCGCGACGCACCGAGCAGCTCGCGGACCGCTGCAACGCGACGGACGTCGTCAGCCAGTTCCGGCTGGCCAACCTTGATCTTGACCGCATCGAAACCGCGTGCAAGGTAGCCCTCGGTTTGGGCCAGGAGCTTGTCCAGCGGGAAGTTGAGGTCGATGCCGCCGCAGTAGGCGTGGCAGCGGTCGGCGGCGCCGCCCGCGACCTGCCACAGCGGTTGCGCCAGGCGTTTGCACTTGAGGTCCCACAGCGCGATGTCCACGGCGGACACCGCGAAGGACACGATGCCACCGCGACCGACGTAGTGAAGGTACCATTGCAGGGCGTCGTGGATCGCCTCGACCGGTTCAGCGGGTTGGCCCAGCAGCTGGCCGACCACGTCGTGTTCGATCAGGCTGGCGATGGCGCGTCCGCCGCGGCCACCCGTGTAGGTGTAACCCGTGCCCACGCGACCGTCGGACAACGTCAGGGTCACGGTGATGAGCTCGAAGTGGGTGTGATCGCCGTGCTTCGCATCGGCGAGGACCTCATCGAGCGGCAGGCAGTGGCGTGCAACGGCCACGTCCCGGATGACAGCGCGGGTATCGCACGGCATTTTGGTCAGACCAAATTTACGGGTTCTGGTAAAGGCTACCTTATTTCCCGATCAAATGCTGATTTTGGTAGTACGATAAAGTCCATTGTGGTGCAAGCGGCCGCGGGCCCAACGAAGCAGGTCATGACGGATTACAAGCCGATTCGACACATTGGCTGTCTGGGCGAGGTCATGATCGAACTCGCGCTGCAGACGGCCGACACCGCCGCGGTTGGCGTGGCTGGTGACACCTTCAACACCGCAGTGTACCTGCGCCGTGAACTCGACGGGCAGCGCTCGGACACGGCGCTCAGTTACGTGACCGCGCTCGGCGACGACCACATGAGCGAGCGCATCCTGCAGCGCATGCGGCAGCACGGCCTGGGCACCGACTATGTCGAACGGCGGCGCGGTGCGGCGCCGGGCCTCTACGCGATCGAGACCGATTCGGAGGGCGAGCGGCGATTCAGTTACTGGCGCAGCGCCTCGGCAGTACGCTCGCTGTTTCAGGCGCCAGCCGACGTCGACGTGTCGTGCCTGCACGCGTTTGATCTGATCTATCTCTCCGGTATCAGCCTCGCGGTGCTCGCGCCTGACGTGCGCGCAGCGCTGCTCGACACGCTTTCGGCCGCCCGTCAGCGCGGCACCCGCGTGGCCTTCGACAGCAACTACCGCCCACGGCTCTGGCCCTCGCGCCGCGTCGCCCAGGAAGCGATGTCGGCGATGTGGGCCGCTGTGGACATCGCACTGCCCTCGGTCGACGATGAAATGGCGCTCTTCGGCGATGACGACGAGGATGCGGTCGTCGCACGGTTGCACGCGTCAGGTGTGACCACCGGCGCGCTGAAACGCGGTGCAGCTGGCCCGTGCGACCTGGACCCGTGCGGCGACCCGACCGCGGTGCACGCCGAGGCGCCTCGGGTGGTCGACACCACTGCCGCGGGCGACAGTTTCAATGCCGGCTGGTTGGCCGCGCACGCCGTCGGCGCGCCAGCGTCGACGTGCCTGGCGGCCGGGCATGCCCTGGCGAGGCAAGTGGTCCAGGCGCGCGGTGCCGTCGTGCCGACCGATCTGGTGCTGCCCGACCTGCTCGACGGCCGCGACGCGTGACGGGCTTTCGCCTACCCTGTGTCCAGCACGATGCGGAGGGGGAGGGACCATGAGCAAACCCGTGGCCTTGGTGATTGGCGGCGGCAGTGGGATTGGCGCGGACGCCGCTCGGTGTCTGACCGAGAACGGCTTCGACATCGCCGTGATGTCCTCGAGCGGCAAGGGTGAAGCACTCGGCACCGCGCTGGGCGGGATCGGTTTCACCGGCTCGAACCTGAACGACACTGACATCGAGGCCTGCGTCAGCGGCACCCACGCCCATTTCGGGCGGCTGGACGCGGCTGTCAACTGCACCGGCCACGGACCGAAGGGGCCCTTGCTCGCCCTGTCGGATGCCGACTGGCAATCCGGCATGGACACCTACCTGCTGAACGTCGTGCGGGCGGCGCGGCATCTCGGCCCGCTGATGCAGGCGCAAGGCGGTGGCAGTATTGTCAACGTCAGCACCTTTGCCGCGTTCGAACCCGACCCCGATTTTCCGACGTCTGCGGTGTTCCGGGCCGCACTGGCGAGCTACGCCAAACAGTTCGCCGACCAGTTCGCCGTGCACGGCGTGCGCATGAACAACGTCTTGCCGGGCTTTATCGACAGCCTGCCGGAAAAACCCGATCGCGTGGCGCGCATCCCGGCCGGCCGGTACGCGCAAGTGCGCGAGCTCTCCGAGGCCGTGGTGTTTCTCGCGTCAGCGAAATCGAGCTACATCACGGGGCAGAACCTGCGTGTGGACGGCGGCCTGACGCGCTCGGTCTGACCCGCATCAGCGCGGCGTCAGGGCGGCTGCGTGCATTATGCCGCACCTCGTTGGCCAGGCTCTGGCCAGCGAGACACGAGCTTCAGTACACTCGCGGCATTGCGGTGGCAGGATTGAGACATGACCTTCTCCATCGTGGCTCGATGCCACGAAACCGGCATGCTCGGGCTGGCGATCACGTCCAGTTCTCCGGCGGTGGCAGCGCGCTGCGCCTACGCCCAGGCGGGCGTGGGTGCCGTGGCGTCCCAGAATGTCACCGACCCGCGGCTCGGGGTGCGTGCGTTGGCCCTGTTGTCCCAAGGGGCGACGAGTACCGAGGCCGTCGCCATCCTCGCGCGCACGGCACCGCACATGGCCTACCGCCAGGTATTGGTGGTCGACGCAGCTGGGCGGTCTGCGGCCCATTCCGGTGCCAACGCCCTGGGCACCTGGAGCGAGGCTCGCGCGGACCACGTGGTCTGCGGTGGCAACCTGCTCGCCAACCCGTCGGTGCCGCAAGCCATGGTCGATGCGTTCGTCGGCAGCGCAGGCCACCTCGGTGACCGACTGTTGCAGGCGCTGGCGGCCGGGCGCGACGCCGGCGGTGAAGCGGGCCCGGTGCACTCCGCCGGGCTGAAACTGGTCCGCGAGGTCCCCTGGCCGGTGGCAGACTTGCGCGTGGATTGGTCTGACGGCGACCCGATCGCCGAACTGCACGCGCTCTGGCAGCACTACCAGCCCCAGCTCGAGGATTACGTGACACGGGCGCTCGACCCGTCCGCCGCGCCGAGCTACGGCGTCGCCGGCGATGAGTGAGCGGTGGGGGAACAGCCGATGAAGGTCAACGAATACGCGCAGGCGCACAACGTCGATCGGCGATCGGATCAGGCGCGCAGACCGTCGCAGCGGCCCACTCGGCGACCGGCGAAAACCGGCACCGCTGGGCTCGCGGCAGAACACTACACCGACGAGGCGATCATGACGGCCGAGCGTCGCTCCGTGTTCGCGCGGGGCTGGACCGCGCTGTGCCGGGAGGATGAGGTGCCCGTTGCAGGCAGCTTCCTCGCGACGCATCTGCACGAGGAGCCCGTGGTGGTGGTGCGGGATCGCGGTGGCAAGGTGCGTGTGCTGTCCAACGTGTGTCGTCACCGCGGTATGTTGCTGGCCGAGGGCAGCGGCGTGTCGAGGCGCCTGAGTTGCCCGTACCACGCCTGGGCCTATGACCTCGACGGTCGGTTGATCGGTGCGCCCCTGATGCGCGAATGGGTCGACTTTGACGCGTGCGCCTTGACCCAATTTCAGACCTGGTGCTGGGGTGGCTTTGTGTTTGCCAACCCCAGTGCAAACGCGAAGCCGCCGGTGTTGCGCAGGCTGGATCAGAGCATTGCACCCTACGCGATGGACGGCTTCCACCTCATAGACGTGTTTGAAGAGGAGTGGCCTTGCAATTGGAAGTGTCTTGTCGAGAATTTCATGGACGCCTACCACCTGTCCGTGGTGCACCCCGAGACGCTGCACCCTCTGACACCCAGTGCGTTGAGCCGAATCGATGTCAGTGGCAAGCACTTCACCAGTTACACGGCACACTATGCCAAGACGGCACCGGCGCGAAAACGCGGCTCAGCTGCATTGTCTGATGACGAACGCAAGCAATCCAGGCTGTTCTGTGTGTACCCCAGCATGGTCGCGTCGGTGTCGGCGGATACACTGGCTTTCCTGATGTTGCAACCGGCATCGGCAGACCGTGTTCGGGTGCGCTGGGGCCTGTCGAGTTTCGAAGCCAAACTCAGCGCGCGCGAGCGTCGGGAGCGGGTCAGCAAGTGGCAGGACATCAATGCCGAGGACCATGCCGTCCTGGCCAGGTTGCAACAGGGATTGCAGTCAGCGATGTACAAACCCGGCCCGCTTGCGCCACCGGATCTCGAAGGCTGCATCAGCGAGTTCCACCGCTGGTACCGCGACGCCTTGCAGGCCTGAGGTTGCTGCACGTCGAGGCTCAGTGGGTGCGCAGCAGCTCGAGCAGTCTGGACATCATCTCATCGCAGCGCGCGAGCTGAGACTTGCTGACGAACTCGTCGGGTTTGTGCCCCTGGTCCATCGATCCGGGCCCGCAGATCACGGTGTCGATGCCGAGTGCTTCGCTGAACAGGCCGCCCTCGGTGCCAAACGCCACCTTGATGTCGCGGTTGCCGTCGGTCAGCGACTTGACCAGTGCCACGGCTTCGCTGTCGGGCGCGGTGTTGAGGCCCGGGTAGCTGAAGCGTTCGACGATGTCGATAGCCGCTTCGGGGAAACGTGTCTGGTGCGCGGCAACCAGCGTGTCGCACGCAGCGCGAAGCCGCTGCAGGATCACCGCTGGATCGTCGCTGGCGAGGTTGCGAATCTCGAAGTCCACCGTGGCCTCGTGCGGCACGATGTTGAGCGCGGTACCGCCTTGCAGAACGCCGACGTGGAGCGTCGTGTACGGCACATCGTAGGCTGGGTCGCGCGCGCCGTCGGCGACAATCCGGGCTTGTTCGGCGCGAATCAGCTCGACGAGGTCGGTCGCGAGGTGGATGGCGTTCAGCGCGTTCGGTGCCAGCGCTGAATGGCCCGCGCGCCCCGTGCACGTTGCCCGCAGCGCCACCTTGCCTTTGTGCCCGGTGGCGATGTTCATCGAGGTGGGTTCGCCGACAATGCACAGTCGCGGGTGCTGTGGCGCGTCGGCCATCACATCGATGAGTCGGCGCACGCCGATGCAACCCACCTCTTCATCGTATGACAGGGCGATGTGCAAGGGCGTTTTCAGTTCGATATCGGCCGCTGCCCGGGCCGCGTTCAGCGCGCAGGCGATGAAGCCCTTCATGTCGCAGGTGCCGCGGCCGTAGAGGTGGGTGCCATCGTCCGTGAGCCGGAAAGCCGGGTGCTGCCAGTCTTGGCCATCGACGGGCACGACGTCCGTGTGGCCGGACAGCATCACGCCGGCTTTGTCCTCCGGACCGAGCGTGGCGAAGAGGTTCGCCTTGCTGCGCTCGGCGTTGTAGACACGTTGTGTGCGTGCGCCGCACGCCTGTAACAGCGATTCGCACCAGTCGATCAGTGCGAGGTTCGAGTCTCGACTCACCGTCGGGAATGCGATCAGTGTTTCTAACAAGGCCTCGGTGGCTGTGGTCATGCGGTACGTGCTCGTCGGATGGCGTCGGTTCGGGTGCGGGCGCCGGGCACCCTGTCGGTGCACAGGTGCACCCGGTGAGTGCACCGCACTCAGGTCCCGGACAGCGCTTGCAGGGCCGTGATTGGCCCATGAATAATGAGCGGCAGGCACCCTCAAGCGAGACGCGGTCCGATGGCGACTGGCTGGCAGTTTAACGAACTGTACCTCTGGCATGACACCCTGAGTTTCAATCAGTTCTTTCGCCCGGGGCTGCAGATCCAACCGGGGGAGCATGCCGAGCACCCGGAAACCAAACGGCGCATGCGCAACCTCATTGACGTCGCCGGTGTGCTCGATGAGCTCGTGTCGATCCGCGCAACGCCTGCGCCGGACACGGCATTGCTGCGCTTTCACACCGAGCATTACCTCGAGACGCTCGAAGCCTTGAGTGCCGGCGAGGGCGGCGAGGTGAGCCCGAGTACACCGATGGGCCCGGGCAGTTTCGACATTGCCCGGTTGGCCGTGGGCGGCGCCATTGCGTCCGTGGACGCGGTGCTCGACGCACGGGTCGACAACGCCTACGCCTTGCTGCGGCCTCCCGGTCACCACGCCCTCAGCGACCAGGCAATGGGCTTCTGCCTGCTCGGCAATGCCGCCCTTGCGGTACACCATGCCAGGGCAGCGCGCGGGGTCGGTCGCGTCGCTGTGGTCGATTGGGACGTCCACCACGGCAACGGCACCGAGGCCGCATTCTACCGGGACCCGGACGTGCTGACACTCTCGATCCACCAGGACAGCCTGTTTCCAATTGCTTCGGGCGCGCGTGAAGACACCGGCGCTGACGCGGGTGTCGGCGCCAACATCAACGTGCCGCTGCCCGCGGGCAGCGGCGGCGGAGCCTACCTCGAGACACTGGAACGCGTGGTGTTGCCCGCTCTCGCGCGCCACGCACCGGAGCTCATCGTGGTCAGCTGCGGGTTCGATGCGTCGGCGATGGACCCGCTGGGCCACATGATGCTGAGTTCGGCGGATTTCCGCGCGATGACACTGCGGCTGCTCGATGTGGCAGCGCAGGTGTGCGACGGGCGCGTAGTGATGCTGCACGAGGGCGGCTATTCGGCGCCGTACGTACCCTATTGCGGCCTCGCCGTGGTCGAAGCACTGAACGGCCGCCAGTCGTCCATTGAGGACCCGTGGCTCGGCGACATTCCCCACTACGGTGGACAGGCGATCATGCCCCACCAGCGCGCAGTCATTGACGCGGTGTGTGCGGTGCACGCATTGTAACGCTGTGTCGGCTGGCACGGGCGACGACCAGCGCCAACCCGTGGCCGGTTGGGCCCCTCACTCCGGGAGCACGAGATGACAGACCCAGACGTCCCCCAGTCCGCGCCGAGCGGCGTCGATGTCGAGCAGGGCAGGAGCCGTTTCTGGTGTGCGTGCAGCAAGTCGGGCGAGCAGCCGTTTTGCGATGGCAGCCACAAAGGGTCGGACATCGCACACCTCACGTACACGGCGCTGAGCTCGAGTCAGGTGTTCTTCTGCGGGTGCAAGGCGACGACCAGGACGCCCTTGTGTGACGGCTCGCGCACTGCGTTGTGACAGCGACGGGCCACGGGACATGGGAGCACGGGGTGTCTGAGACTACGCTTCACTTTGACGAGGTGGTCAAGGACTACGGGGACACCCGTGCATTACACGGCCTCTCCTTCGACATCCGGGATCGCGAGTTCTTCACCTTGCTTGGGCCATCGGGCTGCGGCAAGACAACCCTGTTGCGCCTGATCGCGGGCTTCGAGTCGCTCAGCGCCGGGCACATCAGCCTGCGAGGCGATGACCTCTCGGCGTTGCCGCCAGCCAAGCGGCCGGTCAACACGGTGTTCCAGCACTACGCGTTGTTTCCCCACCTCAGCGTGCGGGAGAACATCGGATTCGGGCTGCAGATGCTCGGCTGGGAAGCTAAGCGATCGCTGCAGCGCGTTGAGGCCATGCTCGATATGGTCAAGCTCAGCGACCTCGGTGACCGTCGCCCCGCACAACTCTCGGGTGGCCAGCAACAGCGCGTCGCGCTCGCGCGCGCGATGGCGCCCGAGCCGCAAGTGCTGCTGCTCGACGAGCCGCTCTCGGCACTGGATCTCAAACTCCGGCAGGCGATGCGTGGCGAACTCAAGCAACTGCAACAACAGTCCGGCATCACGTTCGTGTTTGTCACGCACGACCAGGAGGAAGCGCTGGCAATGTCCGATCGCATTGCCGTGATGTCCGGTGGTCGGATTCAACAGATCGGCACGCCGCAGTCGATCTACGACGAGCCGGTCAACGCTTTCGTCGCCGACTTCATCGGGCAGAGTAACGTGATTGCCGTGGAGCCGGTGGACGGTGGTTGGCGCTTGCCCGGGACAGCCTTCGTGTTCGGTGCCGCCGGCACGCCCGGCGGTGAATCCGTTCACGCCTCGGTTAGGCCGGAGCAATTGCGGGTTGTCGACGGTCACGACGCCAACGCCGGCTGGTGCGGCACCGTGTCCCAGTCGAGTTACCTTGGCAACAGCCTCGAACTCGGTATCGAACTCGACTCCGGTGTGACACTGCAGGTCCGGATACCGCCCTCAACGCAGGGCACAGCCCACCTTGTTGTCGGCAGTTCGGTCACGGTGCGACCGAACGACGGAGCCGTGAGGTTGGTCGACTGATGGCGGGTGCGACCGGCGTCGACGGCGTCGTCTGCAACAGCTACGCACCGGCGCGCGCGCGGCTGCTGGCACCGGGCTGGTTCGTGTTGCTGGTGTTCATGCTCATACCGGTCTTGGTGATGTTGGTGTACTCCTTTCTGACCAAGGAGTTCCGCGGCGGTGTGATCTGGGAATTTTCGATTGCGTCCTACGATCAGTTCTTCCTCGATCGCGGCCTGTTCGGCGATGAACCCCCTCGGGTGGAGTGGACCTACATCGTGATCTTCCTGAGGTCGATCGGGCAGGCGCTTGCAGCCACCGCCCTGTGTTTGCTCATCGGGTTCCCGACCGCCTATTTCATTGCCACGCGCCCGGCGTCCCAGCGCACGGCCTGGCTGTTTCTCGTCACCGTGCCGTATTGGGTCAATCTGCTGATCCGCACGGTGTCCATGAAATTTCTCATCCGGGACAGCGGGCCGCTGAACGAAGCGTTGTTGGCGATCGGCCTGATCGACTCACCCCTGGCGTTGATCAACACCAACTTCGCGGTGCAACTCGGGTTGTTCTACTCCTATCTCCCGTTCATGGTGCTGCCGATTTACGCGTCGGTCGAGCGCTACAACTTCAGTCTCTCCGAAGCCGCTGCAGACCTCTATGCGAGCCGGCCGCGTATTTTGTTCCGCGTGGTCATACCGAGTGTGAAGCCTGGCATCGTGGCCGGTTGCATCCTGGTGTTCGTGCCGAGCCTCGGTGCCTTTCTCGCGCCGGACCTGCTCGGCGGGGCCAAGAACTTCATGATCGGCTCTCTGATCGAAGAGCAATTCAAGGGCAATGCGGGCAACTGGCCGTTTGGCGCGGCGGTGTCGATGATCCTCCTGACCATCGTGTTGCTCGTGCTGCTCGCGTTTGCGCGTGGCCAGGGCAGGGCACCCCGGGGGGCTACGTGAGCCGCAACCATGATGTGCGCCATGTGCCAGGCTTTGGTTTTCTGGCGGTGGTCTGTCTGTTGGTGTTGTACCTGCCCCTGTTGGTGGTCATGGTGTACAGCTTCAACGAATCACGCTCCATCACGATCTGGGGCGGCTTCAGTCTGCGGTGGTATGTCGAGGTGTTTCAGGGCACCGAAGCCCCGAAGTTCAAGGCGGCCGCCTGGAATTCCCTGACGATTGCGGTGATCGCCGCGACTACGGCCACAGTCATCGCCACCTGTGCCGCGCTTGCGATGGTGCGCGGTGGGGCGTTCCGGCTGCGCACGGCGACCTTCGGCCTGATCAGCATGCCGATCATGGTGCCGGAGATTGTCACGGCGGTGGCCACGCTGGTGTTCTTTTCCAGCATCGGCTTTGTGCTCGGCTACGCCTCCATCCTGGTGGCACACATCGTCTTCTGCATCCCCTTTGCCTACTTGCCGATCAGTTCGCGTCTGCAAGGCATCGAAGCGCATTTTGATGAAGCTGCGCAGGACCTCTACGCCACCCGCTGGCAAACCTTTCGATTCGTACTCTGGCCGATGATGATGCCCGGGGTGGTGTCGGGCTTTCTGCTTGCCTTCATCATCTCGCTGGACGATTTCATCATCACGAATTTCGTCAAGGGTGCGGGGGTCGAAACGCTTCCCACGGCCATCTTCGGCGCGGTGAAACAGGGCATCAAGCCCGATATCATGGCATTGTCGACACTGCTGTTGTGCGTGTCGGTGTTGCTGGTGACAGCCTCGTGGTGGATAGGCCGCCGCGGTGAGGCGTCCGCCTCGAATTGACCTCACACAGTCCACGACAAAGGAGACACGCACGATGAAGAGGACACTTTTGAAATCCGGTGTTGCAATCGCCCTGACAGCAGCGCTCGGTGTGGCGCCTGCACAGGCTGCCGGCTCACTCTCGATCTACCACTGGTTCGAATACATTCCACAGGAGCTTCTCGACAAGTTTGCCGCCGAGCACGACGTCGAGGTGACCATGGACACCTACGACTCCAACGAAGCGCTGCTCGCGTCACTCAAGGCCGGCAAGATGGGCAGCTACGACGTCGCCGTGCCGGGTGACTACATGGTCAAGATCATGGCCGACGAGGGCCTGCTCGACACCATTGGTGAGGGTGAGCTGGCCAACAAGGGCAACATCGAGCCGCAGTGGGCGGACGTGAGCTTCGACCCGATGCGCCAGCACTCGATCCCCTACCAGTGGGGCTCGACCAGCTTTTCGGTCAACCGCGATGTCTACGGCGGTGACATCAACGACACCGCCATGTTGTTCGATCCGCCCGACGCGGTGAAGGGCAAAATCAACGTGCTTGACAGCCAGGGTGAAGTCATGGCGATGGCGTCGATGCACCTCGGCATACCGCAGTGCTCGACCGACCGAGACCAGCTCAAGGCACTTGACGGTCTGTTGCAGGGCGCGAAGGCGCACTGGGCGTCATTCGGTTCGGATGTCGCCAAAGACGTGTTGGTGTCGGGCGACGCCGCCGTCGGCATGATCTGGAACGGTTTCTCGGCGAAGGGCCGGGCCGAGGGCGCAAACATCGAATACGCCTACCCCAAACAGGGTCACGTCGTGTGGATGGACAACGTCGTGTTGCTCAAGGACGCGCCGAACCGCGAGAACGCACTGAAGTTCATGGATTTCCTGCTCGAGCCGGAAAACATCGCTGCGGTCAGCAACTTTGCCCAGTACATGACCGGTGTCACCGGTGCGGTCGAGTTGCTCGACGAGGCGCTGCGCACGTCGCCCGAATCCGTGCCGCCGGCTGGCTCGGCGCCGGGCGCGTTCGTCGAGGTCTGTGACCAGGCGACCCAGGAAGTCTACGACGCGATCTGGACGCGGTTGCGCAAGTAAGCCCTCGCGGGCGGCCCCGGGTCAGCCAACGACCCAGGGGCCGCTTCGCGGAGTGACCCACACGCAGAACCGCGACCACACGGAGTTGCATTGTGCCTCGACACCTGACCCTTGCCGCCACGCAATTTGCCTGTGTGGACACGCCGGCTGACAACCTCGACCGCGCCGAGGCCCTGGTGCGTGACGCCGCCGCGAGCGGGGCGGGGCTGGTTTTGTTGCAGGAGCTGTTCTCGGCGCCGTATTTCTGCAAGCGACAGGACCCGGTCCATTTCGGCGGCGCGTTGCCCGCAGCTGGCCACCCGGTCATTGCCCGCTTTGCCGACCTCGCACGCGAGCTCGGTGTGGTGTTGCCGATCAGCTTCTTCGAGCGGGCCGGTCAGTCGCACTTCAACAGCGTCGCCATCGTCGATGCAGACGGCTCGGTGCTGGGCACGTACCGCAAGTCCCACATACCCGACGGCCCGGGTTACCAGGAGAAGTTCTATTTCTCCCCGGGTGACACCGGTTTCAAGGTTTGGCCGACCGCGGTGGGCACGATCGGGGTCGGCATCTGCTGGGACCAGTGGTTTCCCGAGTGTGCTCGGGCGATGGCCCTGATGGGTGCCGAAGTCCTGTTGTACCCCACCGCCATCGGCTCCGAGCCCCCGGCGCCAGACTACGACAGCCAGCCGCACTGGCAAGCGGCGATGTGCGGCCACGCGGCTGCTAACCTCATGCCGCTGGTTGCGAGCAACCGCGTCGGCAGTGAGAGCCAGGACGGCAGGGACGTCACCTTTTACGGCAGTTCCTTCGTTGCCAACTGGGACGGTCAGGTGCTGGCGCGTGCTGGCCGCGAAGCCGACGGGCTGGTCACCGCCACCGTCGACCTCGACAGCATCGCCGCAACCCGGGGCAGTTGGGGCGTGTTTCGTGACCGTCGACCGGAGTTGTATCACGCCTTGCAAACCCTCGACGGCGGCGTCGCGTGACGCGGTGTGGCAGCAGGCGCGAATGACCGCTGATCACGGCATGCTGGCGTACTATGCGGCACGCGCGCCACACTATGATGACGTCTACACGGTGCCGGAACGCCAGGCCGACCTCCGCTGGTTGACTCAGTTCATCCCGCGCGTGTTCACGGCGCGCCACGTGTTGGACGTCGCCGCGGGCACCGGCTTCTGGACTGCAGGCATTGCGCGCGAGGCGTCGTCGGTGCTTGCCGTGGACGCCTCTGCTGAACCCCTGGCACGGCTCGAGGCGCGCGCGCTTGGCGATCACGTGCAGACTGCGCTGCACGATGCCTATGCCCTCGACACCCTCGGCGGTTTCGATGCGGCCTTTGTCGGCTTCTGGTTCTCGCATGTGCCGAGGGCGCGCCGTCGCGCGTTCTGCCGCGGGCTCGATGCCGCGCTCGCGCCCGGCTCGCCGGTGGTGTTTGTCGACAATCTGCCGGGCGCCTGCCAACCCATCAACCGGGTGGACGATGTCGGTGACGGTTGGCACACACGCACCTTGCCCGATGGCAGCGAACACCAAGTGTTGAAAAATTTTCCGCGGCCCGATGAAATGCTCGACGCCCTCGAGGGCCTGGCCTCGCACACCGTGTGGCGTGAGTTGGAGCATTTCTGGGTGTTTCAGTACCGCACGGGTGCGTGCCACGTGCCGCCGCTGTAGTCGAGCGGTGGCAGACCCGACACACGGGAGCAGATGACAATGCGAGATCCGCGGTATGACGTGCTGTTCGAGCCTGTCTCGATCGGGCCGGTGACGGCGAAGAACCGGTTCTATCAGGTGCCCCACTGCAATGGCGGCGGCTACCGTGACCCCTCTGCCGCGGCGGCGATGCGGGAGATCAAATCGGAGGGCGGTTGGGGCGTCGTGTTCACCGAGCAGTGCGAGATGCACCAGAGTTCGGAAATCACGCCGTTCATCGAGCTGCGCCTGTGGGATGACCGGGACATCCCGATGCTGAGCCGCATGGCGGACAGCATGAAACGACACGGCGCACTCGCCGGCATACAGCTCGCGTACTCGGGCATCAACGGCCCGAACCTCTACACGCGGGAAGTGCCGTTGGCGGTGTCGCCGGGTCCCATTCTGACCTTCACCAATGACCCGGTGCAGGCGCGCGCGCTGCGCAAATCCGAGATTGCCGACCTGCGTCGCTGGTTCGTCAACGCCGCCAGGCGGGCGCAACGCGCGGGCTTCGACCTGATCTGCCTCTACGGTGCCCACGGTTTTGGTATTTTTCAGCACTTTCTGTCTCGTGCGACCAACCAGCGTGCAGACGAATACGGGGGGTCGCTCGAAAACCGGTCGCGCTTCGTGCGCGAGGTGGTGTCGTCGATTCGTGAGGCCGTGGGTGACACCATGGGGATCACGCTGCGGGTGTCGCTCGATGAAAACCTCGGTGAGCTGGGATTCAGCAACGCCGAGGTGCGTGACTACGTTGCCATGCACCACGACTTGCCGGACCTCTGGGACCTCGCGCACGGCACCTGGGAGGACTGTTCAGGCCCGTCGCGCTTCAAGGAAGAAGCCGCACAGCAGGATCTGGTCGCCGGCATCCGCGCCCTGACCAGCAAACCCGTGGTCGGCGTGGGTCGCTTTACCTCCCCGGATGTCATGGTGAAACAGATTCGGTCCGGCACCCTGGACTTCATCGGGTGTGCCCGGCCCTCGATCGCCGACCCCTTTCTGCCCAGGAAAATCGAAACCGGCCGCATCGAAGACATCCGCGAATGCATTGGGTGCAACATCTGTATCACCGGCGACATGACCATGTCACCGAGCCGGTGCACACAGAACCCGACCTTCATGGAAGAGTGGCGCAAGGGTTGGCACCCGGAGCGGATGAACGCCAAGGGCGCGTCGCGGTCCGTGCTGGTCGTGGGTGGCGGACCGGCCGGGCTGGAGGCGGCGCGCGCACTCGCCGTGCGTGGCTACGATGTTGCGCTCGCTGAAGCGGGGGAGACGCTCGGCGGGCGCGTCGCGCGCGAACGGCAATTGCCCGGGTTGTCTGCATGGGGTCGGGTCGCGGATTACCGCAGCTATCAACTGTCGCAGCGGGCCAACGTAGAGACCTACCTCGCCAGTGCGCTGACGGCCGAGCACGTGCTGGAATTCGGGTTCGAGCAGGTCTGCATCGCCACGGGCAGCCACTGGCGACGGGATGCCGTGTCGCGCGAACACCTGGTGGCGCCGCCCATCGACCCGGCCATGCCGCTGTACACGCCCGATGACCTGATGGCCGGCCGCTGCCCCCCCGGCGGACACGTGGTGCTCTATGACGACGACCATTTCTACATGGGTGGCGTGCTGGCCGAGTGGCTCGTGCAGCGAGGCTGCACCGTGACACTCGTGACGCCCGCGCCGCGCGTGTCCGAGTGGACGTTCAACACACTCGAGCAGAGCACGATTCACAGTCGGCTGGTCCAGCTCGGCGTCGAGGTGGTGCTGAACCGGGGGGTGAAGTCGATTGCGACCGGCGCGTGTGTCAGCGGTTGCGTGTTCGGCGGTGCCGACCGGCACCTTGAGTGCGATGCGGTGGTGGTGGTGGCCTCACGCACGCCGGAAGACACCTTGTACCGCGCGCTGCTCGAGCATCAGTCGGCGTGGGCCGACCACGGTGTTCGCGGGGTTGCCGCGATTGGCGACGCTGACGCGCCCGGCCCGATCGCCTGGGCCACCTATGCCGGTCACCGCTACGCGCGTGAACTCGATGGCCCTCCGCGGTCGGACGAGCCGGTGTTCAAGCGAGAACTGGCGGCCTTGTCCGACGATGTCGGCGACGGGGCGTCGTGGCGTCTCGGTGAGCGTGCGCCCAGTGCGTGAGCACGCCGTCGACTGGGCACGCGCGCGCCTGACGTCGGGTGCCTTCGAAGCCGAGCTCGCGACCCTCGTGTCGCATGCGACAGAGAGTCAACGGCATGGCAACACGGATGCACTGCGCGCCTACCTCGGCGACGCGGTGATACCTCGGCTCGATCGCCTCGGGTTCGAGTGCACAGTCCACGACAACCCGGTGCCGGGTGCGCCGCCGCTGCTGACGGCGGCGCGGATCGAGCAGCCGGGGTACACGCGCGTGCTGGGCTACGCCCACGGCGATGTGGTCAACGGGCAGGCCGAGGTCTGGCGAGCGGGACTGCACCCCTTTCGTTGCGCCCGCGAGGGCGATCGGCTCTACGGTCGTGGTGTCGCTGACAACAAGGGCCAGCACCTGGTCAACCTGACGGCGCTCGAGGCCGTCCTGCAGACGCGCGGGTCGCTCGGATTCAACGCGAGTCTGCTGTTCGAAATGGGCGAGGAGGTGGGGTCGCCGGGTCTGGACGTGTTTCTGCGTGACAACCCGCAGTGGCTCGAGGCCGACGTGCTGATTGCCTCGGATGGACCACGCTTGCAACCGGACACACCCACCGTGTTCCTCGGTTCACGTGGCTGCATCAACTTCGAGATCGGCGTACGGCTGCGTGACGGGGCCCACCACTCCGGAAACTGGGGTGGGCTGCTTCGGGACCCGGCGATCGTGTTGGCCAACGCGATCGCCAGCGTGTGCTCGGCGTCCGGGCAGATCGCGGTGTCAGGCTGGCAGGCGACCAGCTTGACTCCGTCGGTGCGCCGCGCGCTCGCGGACCTGCCCCTCGCGCTGCCGGACGGGCCTGACATCGACGAGGACTGGGGTGACGCGTCGCTGACGCCTGCCGAACGGGTGTTCGGCTGGAATGCGTTCGCCGTGCTCTCGTTGCTCAGCGGCTCGCCGGATGCGCCTCAGAACGCAATCGCGGGTGAGGCCAGGGCGGTCTGCCAGTTGCGCTTTGTGGTCGGCACCGATCCGGATGCCGTGTTGCCGGCGTTGCGGGCGCACCTCGCCGAACAGGGCTTCACGGACGTGACCGTCTCAGCCTGCGAGGGCGTTCGCTTCGATGCGACTCGGGTCGACCCGGACAACCCCTGGGTCCGCGTTGTCACCCAGTCCCTTGAGCGCACGACAGGCAAGACCGTGCACGTGCTGCCGAACCTCGGTGGGTCCTTGCCCAACGCGCTATTTGCCGGCTTGCCGACCGTCTGGATTCCGCACTCCTACCGCGGTTGCTCACAGCACGCCCCGAACGAGCACGTGCCGGTGTCCCTGTTGGATGAGGGGCTGCAGATGATGTCTGGCTTGTATTACGATATCGGCTCGCACGAGGGTCCTGCGTCCCTGTTGCGCTCACGGGGCGCTGCTGCCAGCGGTCGCTAACGTGGCTCGAGCCAGGCGCCGGGGATGCGGATGAACTGCTGTCCCTGGCCATTGACCACGACATCGAAGAACTGCAGCGCATCGCCGTGGAGCAGGGACTCCGCACTTGCGCAGTGCAGGAAGGCCTTGGTCTGGCCTATGCGGTAGCCGCGGCACAAGGGGTTCGACTCGCTCGGGTCTGCGACGCCTGCCTCGTACACGGCGAACCGCCAGGTGTCGCGTGGCAGCCCGAAGACCTGCCACTTCGTGACGTGCAGGTCCGGCAGAAAGTCGGTGCTCTGTGTGTCGAAGTTGATGTAGTGGTCGCTGTCTTGCACGCGTTGTCGACCCGCTGACGGATAGGTCAGGTCGAGACACAACGGCGAGTTCATCTGTCCGGTGCAGTAGCGTTTTGCCAGCACGCGCCCGTCGTCGTTTCGCGTGACTTCGCGGTCGATGAGGCGCGTGGCGTCGGTGCCGTGTGGCGAGTGCAGGCGGCTCAGGGTGTAGGCACCGAGCATGTCGGCGCGGCCCTTCATCGACAGGTAGCCAATGCCGTACTCGTCCTGCACGCCGAGCAGGTGTCCGCTCCACAACAGTGTTGAGGTCTCCTCGCGGCGCGAGAACACCGTGATGCTGCTCTCGAGATCCGTATTCGGGTTGCTCGACACCTCGGTGCGCGTGAGCCAGGTGTGGTCGGCGTGGTTCTCGAAGCGAAAATTCACCTGTGTTGTGCCCGACTTCTTGACACTGATGTAGCGCACTTCCACCCAGCCCTCGAGCTCGGACCATTTGATCTTGACGGGGTTGCCGCCAAACATGCTGGCGACGCTCGTCGAGATGCGGTGGGTTTCCGCAGCCGGGTGCGAGATCGTCGTCTCACCGAATCGCACCACCTGGCCGCGCTTCGCGTCGTACTCCGCATTCAGATTCGCAACCTGACGCGTCAGCTCCGCGGCGCTCATCTGCGTCACCATCGCGGACGACAAGCGCTCGGCGATCAGGTCGTCGATCAGGTCCTGGGTGTAGGTGCTCCTGAGCTGACCGGCTGGAATCGTGCAGGGTGCGGTGGTCGGACCGGCCGGGCAGTGTCTGTCCAGGGTGTCGATGACCGCGTTGAACAGTGCAAACAGCTCGAGCAGGTCCTGCTCGGCGTGGTAGATGTCGTTGAACAGCTCCGTGCTGGTCCAGCTGATCGATCGGTTGTTGAGGCCGTCCGCGCTTGAGTCGTCGTTTTCGAGTTGTTGCAATGCAGCGCGGGGGATATCGGGCGCCACGGCGGTTGGCAGTGAGCGGGCGATCAGCACCTCGGAGGATGGCCCTGATCCTGTGCCGACCATGCCGCCGTCCATGCACGACACCAGCACCGGGGCTGCGAGGGCGGTCACCGCCAGTGTGCGGCCGAGGGCGCGACGTGCGCGGGACAGGGCAGTCATTCGCCTGCCTCCCCGTCATTGTCCGACACCGGGTGTTTGAAGAAATACACGCCGACCCCGGCGCGGTTGCGGCCGGTGCCCTTGATGTTCGGGTTGCTGTCGCGGTCCTGGGTGGCCATGAACTCGTTCAACGCGTTCAGAAACACCAGTGCCCGGTCCTGACTGACGACCTCGATGTCGTCGAGCACGTCGTCTGGCAGGTTGTTGTGCACCACGCTGAGCTGCAGCCGGCGCTGGTCGGTCGGGCAGACCAGGTTGTGTTCCATCGTGGCCAGCAGGTCGGCTGCGCTGTCACCGAACACCTCCAGCAGCTCTCGGCTGCCGCTGGTCGGTGTGTAGGCGTCGACCATCAGCGAGACGGTGTTGTTCTTCTGGTAGACCGCGCCCACACGCTCAAGCTCCTGCAGGATCGTGCGGGGTGTGACGTCACCGCCGTGCAGTGAGACCAGTGTGGCGAAGTCGGTCTTGACGTCGAGCGGCAGTGGCTTGTTGAAGCGGCTGTACTGCGGGTCGGTGCGCCAGGCGTTGATGACCCGCGCCGCGCGGTTGTGCTTGAACGGGTAGCTTTCGTCGAGCGGTGCCTGGTTGAGGATCTTCTTGACTTCGCGGCGGTGCACGCCGGTCAACACTGCCACGTGCGACAACGATTGTTTGCGGCCCGGCATGCGGAACTCGTCGTGCGCAACCTTGACGTACACCTCGCGTGCGATCTCGGTGAAGTCGGACAAGCTGATGCCGTTGCGCAACAGCAGGCGCACCAGCGGACGCAGCAGCTTCTGCAGCGCCGTCAGCAGTGCATCTGGTTCGGAAGAGCTTGTCGATTCCGTCACACCCGGTTTCCTTCGCGCTCGGCGTGCCCCTCAAGACGTGGATGGCGTGTGCACACCGCACCCGACCCGCAAACGGCAGACGCAGCACCCGGATCTCGGGTCGGGTGGCGGCAGGTCGGCGGTGCGCGTGGCACGCTACTTTTGGTGTATCGGCACCAAATGCGGGGACTCAAGTGCGCGAAGCGGCGGTGCGACGGCGCCTTTCACCCGGGCGCTGGCGCCGTGACGTGACCGAGGTCGGCAGGCGCAGAGCAGCTACACTGGCAGTTGTGCAGCGGGCGACCACGCAGGCCGGCGCCCGCGACACGCCACGACAAGGGAGGGCTCGACACCGTGGACAGCGATCACACACCGCCGGCTGACGCACCGGCCACCGTGCTGCAGCGGGTCATGAGCTGGGTTGTGGTGGTGGTCCTGACGGGCTTCGCCGTGGCGACCCTCTACCGACTGTTTACCTTCAGTGAGCCCGAAGAGACCTTTTGGGAGGATCTCTTTCGCGAGCAGTTTCCGGTCGTGGTCGGCATGCCGATGGCGGGACTCGCGGCGCTGTTCATCACGCTGGTGTTGCGGATGTCACACGGGCCGCTCGAGTTTGGCGTGGGAGGGCTGCGATTCAAGGGTGGTGCGGCGCCCATCGTGTTCTGGGTGCTCTGTTTCATGGCGATGACGACGTCGATCAAGATGCTCTGGCAGGTTCCCCCGGCCGCTCAAGTGCAGCCGGCCGCAGCAGAGCGCCAGACGCCAGTCGCCGACAGCGACCCCTGAGGCACGCGTCCGGTGCCGCCGGGACGCACGTTGTCGCCGCGATCCGACGCGCCCCGAGACCGCCGCCGAGCTCAGCCGGCGGGTTGGGTGGGTGCCTTGTCGCGTTTGCCGGCTGCGCTTGCGACGGCGCGCCCGGCCGAGGCGAACATCGGGCCGTAGCGGCCTGTCATCGCCAGCAGGCACGGGGTGAGCACGAGCGTCAGGATGGTCGCGAAGGCGAGACCGCCGGCCACCGCGGTGGCGAGCTGAGACCACCATTGCGTCGAGGGCGCGCCGAAACTGATTTCACGGCCGAACAGGTCGATGTTCATTTTCAGCACCATCGGCATCAGGCCGAGTATCGTGGTCACCGTGGTCAGCAAAACGGGTCGCAGACGCTGCGCGCCCGTGCGCAGAACGGCAATGCCGACATCTGCGCCCTCGCGTCGAATCACGTTGAAGGTGTCGATGAGGACGATGTTGTTGTTCACCACGATACCCGCCAGCGAGATCACGCCCACACCGCTCATGATGATGCCGAAGGGCTGCTGCGTGACCATCAGCCCGATCAGCACCCCACCGACAGACAGGATCACCGCCGTCAGCACCAGAAACGCCTGGTAGAAGCTGTTGAACTGGGTGACCAGAATGATCGCCATGATGAACAGCGCCACACCGAATGCGTTGCCCAGAAAGGTCTGTGCCTCCGCTTGGTCGGCGTCCTGGCCCTCGAAAATCACCTCGACACGGGGGTCGATGCCGAACTCCTCGGCCGCGTCCTTCATTTCCTGCAGGCGCTGGTTTGCCAATTGACCGAGGTTGACCACGTCTTCGCCCTCGCGCGGCGTGACAGCCGCTTTCACGCGGTGCACGCTCTGGCCATCGAGCCGACGCAGGGTGCTGACTTTCTGGCTCGGCTCGATCGTCGTGAAGTTGCCGATCGGCACGTAGCCGTTGGCGCCGGCGACCCGAAGGTCCTGCAGTTGGGAAAGTTGCCGCTTGTCTGCGGGGAAGCGGGCTCGGATGTCCAGCTCTTCGTCGCTGTCGTCCGGTCGGTACGTAGAGAGCTTGACGCCGTTGGTGATCAGTTGGACGAAGGTGCCGATCAGGGCGACGTCTGCGCCAAAGCGGCCAGCCTCTTCGCGGTCGACGCGCACGTTCCACTCGAGCCCCGGCAGCGGCAAGCTGTCCTCGATGTCGACGTAGCCGCCTTCGTCCAGCATCCACTGGTGCAAGCGGTCGGCCGCCTTGGAGGCGAGGGCGTTGTCGTTAGAGGCGAACGCGACCTGGATCGGCTTCTGGTCACCGCCCGGGCCCTCGCCCATTTTCTGGACTTCAATCAGAATGCCCGGGATCACCTCGTTGAGGTGGCGGACATCGTCAAGCACCACATCGGCTCGGCGCTCGCGTTTGTCCCAATCGTGGAACTCCACTGAAATCGTGCCGATCTTGTCGGTACCGTCGACATTGGTGCGGGCGTAGGCGGTCTTGAATTCGGGGATTTTCAGCACCTCGCGTTCGACCTTGCGCAGCAGTTGATCGCGTTCGCGCACCGCGAGGTCGCCGCGTGCGAGCACGGCGATGTTGGCTTGCTTGGGTTCGACCTCGGGGAAGAACTCGGTCCCGCGGCCGAACTCGCCGTAGAACGTGAAGATCGCGATCAACAGCGCGATGACCAGGAAAAGAATCTGCAGTGGAAAGCGGATTGCCCAGGCGAGGAAAGCCACGTAACGGCCTGTGAAGCCGGTGAGCTCCCGCATGTCGCCCGTTTCAGCCGCGACCAGATTGGCTGTAGCGGCGTCAGATCTCGGACCGGGTTTGCCAATCAAGCCGCCGAGTGTGGGCACAAAGATCAGCGCCATCATCAGCGATGCACTCAGGGTGGCAATCAGCGTGATCGGCAGGTATTTCATGAATTGGCCGACGATGCCGGGCCAAAACAGCAGCGGCAGGAACACCGCGAGGGTTGTCGCCGTCGAGGCGATGATCGGCCAGGCCATGCGTTGCGCCGCCTGTCGGTAGGCTTCGCGCCGGGGCACCTTGTCGGCCATGCGGCGATCGGCAAACTCGGTGACCACGATGGCGCCGTCAACCAGCATACCGACCGACATGATCAACGAGAACAACACAACGATGTTGACCGTCAGCCCGAGCGTCGAAAGCACCAGGATGCCGATCATGAACGATCCGGGAATCGCGACCGCGACGAGCCCCGCAGTGCGCAAGCCCAGTGCGGCGATGACGACCACGACGACCAGCAGAACAGCCGAGAGCACGTTGTTTTGCAGGTCGAGCAACATGTCGCGCACGTCCTGGCTCTGGTCACCGTAGAAGTTGACTGTCAGCCCAACCGGCCAGAACGCGCTTTGCTCCTCGACCACGGCCTTGACCGCGTCGATGGTGTCGATGATGTTCTCGCCGACCCGCTTCTTGATGTCCAGCGTGACGGCGGCCTCACCGCCCATGCGGGCGAAACTGTCCGAGTCCTTGTAGATGCGGCGGATCTCGCTGATGTCTTCGAAGCGCACCACCTGACCGTTAACCGACTTGATCGGCAGCGAGAACAGCTCGGACGCGTTCTCGACCACGCCCGGCACCTTGAGCGGAAACCGGCCCGCGCCGGAGTCGAGTACCCCGGCGGCGACCAGGCGGTTGTTGCGCGACACCGTGTTGAACAACTCGGCTTCGTTGATGCCGTAGCTCTCGAGTACGAGCGGGTCGATGAGGATTTCAACCATCTCCTCGCGCTTGCCGTTGATCGGCGCCTCGAGCACGCCCGGCAAGGCTTCAACTGCGTCCTGCAGTCGGTCGGCAATGGCATAGAGTGCACGCTCCGGTACCGCACCGGAGAGCGAGACAACGAGCACCGGGAACTCCGACAGGTTGACCTCCTCCACGATCGGGTCATCGGCTTCGTCGGGCAGGTTGGATTTGGCCTTGTCGACTTGCTCTCGCACTTCGGTGAGCGCTGCGTCGGCGTCGAAACCGGCGTCGAACTCCAGCGTGACCGAGGCCCCACCCTCGTAGGCACTGGAGTTGAGTTTCTTCACGCCTTCGATCGATTCAAGCTCCTTCTCGATCGGCTTGACGAGCATGCGCTCGGCGTCTTCCGGCGATATGCCCTCGAGACCCGTGTGCGTGTAAATGATCGGAATGTCGATATCCGGATTGGCTTCCTTGGGGATCGACAGGTACGAGACCGTCCCGGTGATCAGCAACAGCGTGAGCACCATCAGAACGGTTCGGCTGTGATCGACGGCGGCGTTGATTAAAGCGTTCACGGCGTATCCTCAGTTGGTGGTGCTGGCTGACGCGTCGGCTTCGTCGATGGCCTCAACCGGGTCGCCCTCGTGCACAAAACCCTGGCCGAGCGTGATGACGCGCGCGTTCTCCGGGATGCCGCTCAGCCAGAGCCCGTCGGATTCGGCACGCACGATCTCGACGGTGTACAGCTCGACCGTATCCTGGTCCGACACGCCGGCGACCAGGATCTCGCCGCCGGCGCTCAGGGTGAGCAGTGCCGGGCTGAGTTTGTACGCGGCAATCGTGCCGAGCGGTACGGTCACCTCGGCGGTCATGCCGGCGGGCATGGCGCCGTCGACATTGTCGACTTCGATTTCGACGGTGAACATGCGCGTTTGCTGATCGGCCACGGGTGAGATGTAACGCACCTGGCCCTCCCGGGTTTCGCCGCCGATCAATGACACGGAGGCCGATTTTCCGAGTTGCAATTTGCCGATCATTGTCTCCGGTATGCTGCCCTCCACGACCAACGTGTCGACGTTGAGCAGGTCGGCAACCACGTGGCCTTGATCGACGAAATCACCTTGCTCGATACGCCGATCGGCGAGGATACCGGTGAAAGGCGCACGCACTTCGAGCTTCTCAAGTGTGCGTTCGAGTTCAGCGACGCGTGCCTGGGCGGCCGACAACGCGGCACCAGCCTGGGCCTGGACAATGCTGCTGTTCAACCCCTGTTGGGCCAGTTTGGTCTTGGCCTGGTAGTCTGCCCGCGCGACGTTGAAGTCGGCCTTCGCGCTCGAGAGTTGCTCGTTGAGGGTGCCTTGGTCGAGGGAGGCGATCACCGCACCGGCTGTGACGCGACTGCCACGTTCTGCACCGATCTCGATGATCTGGCCACCGACTTCGGCCGCAATGCGGGCCTCCTGCAACGGGCGTGTGCGGCCGGTGAAGGCGAGGTTGAGCTCGGTGGCATCTGCCGTCATCTGCCGCACTTGCACTTTTTGCAGCGGCCGGGCTGATGCCGCCGTGGCCGCCGTGTCTTCCTCGGGCTTGGGCAGGAACATCCAGAGCGCCACGGCGATCAGGATGAAGATGGAGATCAGGTACGGGCGATCGGTCAGCCAGCGCATGAGACAGGTCCGTCAGGTCGGTTGTGTGGTGTGTTTTCAGGTGAGTCGAGGCGCGCGATTTCATCACGCAAGGTGGCGCAGTGGGTGCGGAGCGCACCACTGCAAAAGCGCGCGACGCGTTCGCGGCTTTCGCGGCTGAACTGGTCGCTGCAATCAACGAATTCGTCGATCTTGGCCAGATCGCGCTCGAACGCGTCCAGGCGCTCCTGCATCAGGGCGCGAAGGCGCTCCGGGGCGAGCACGTCGGCGAAGACGAGTTGCATCAGAAAGGTCGAGCGAATCTGGTGGTTGGCCGGGGCCTCTGACAGCGTGTCGATGAACTGCGCGCGGCCCGCATCGGTGATGGCATACACCTTTTTGTCCGGCACGCCGGATTGCGCCACCGTGCGGTTCGTGGCAAGGCCCTCGTCGACCAGTTTCCGGAGTGCCGGGTAGAGCGCGCCAAAAGAGACCTCCTGAAAGTTGGCCAGCTCCTCGGCGAGCACCTTTCGGATCTCGTAGCCACTGGCATCGCCGACGTGCAAGACGGCAAGGCAGAGGTGCTTGATGTTCATGCTTGTTCGAATAGATATATATCGGATAGATATAGGATAGAGCACCGTTGAGAGCCTGTCGATGGCCGTGTGGGCGGCCTGGCCGCAGTTGGCGTGAACTGTGCGCCGGTTCAGACCGTCTCAGGGGTGCCGGTCGACACCGCCTTGCTACCCTTGACCGCGTGCCCCCAAATCCGATCACTGGAACCCGTATGCGCTTGTTCAGTCACCTGCTTCTTGCCGCCACGGTCGCTGTGGCCGCGGCCCCGGCCCTGGCCGACACCACACGCACGTGGGCGCTGTCCGAATTCGCCGAACCGCTGTACGCGCACGGACCAGCGCACTTGCCCTACGCCAACCCGGACGCGCCAAAAGGGGGGCGCATCACGCTGGGGGAGTTCGGCACCTTCGACACGCTCAACTTCCACGTCGCCAAAGGGGATTGGCCCAGCAGCATCTCATTGATTTATGACAGCCTCATGGAATCCAACGACAACGAGGTGGACGCCTACTACGGCGTCATCGCGGAGTCAGTCGAGTATCCCGAGGACAAAAGCCACGCGGTCTTTTACCTGCGCGAGGAAGCGCGCTACCACGATGGCTCGCCGATCGTGGCGGCCGATTTCGTCTACTCGCTTGAGGCGAAGAAAGAACACGGTCGGCCCTGGATCAAGTCCTTGTACGAGGACCTGAGCCACGCCGAGGCGCTCGACGACCGCACGCTCAAGGTGCACTTCAACACCACGGGCAGCACCAAGCCGATCATCCGCGCCGCCAGCATGTCGCCGCTGCCCAAGGACTTCTGGGAGAGCCGCGACATCACGGCGACCACCCTTGAACCGCCCAAGACCAGCGGACCCTACCGAATCAAGCGCGTCGATGCTGGCCGCTCCATCGTGTACGAGCGTGTGGCGGACTACTGGGCAGCGGGGCTGCCGTTAAAGGCGGGCCTGCACAATTTCGACGAGATCCAGTACGACTTCTACCGCGACGAGACCGCCATGTTCGAGGCTTTCAAGGCCGGCAAGATCGATTTTCGCGCCGAGTCCAGCGCGAAACGGTGGGTCTCCGAATACGATCTGCCACAAGTCGAGGACGGGCGTGTGTTGCTCGACGAGGTGCCGATCGAAACGCCGCGTGGGCTGTTCGGCTTCTACTTCAACATGTCCAACGAGAAGTTCGCACCCCTCGCCGTGCGCGAAGCACTGGTGCGTCTGTTCGACTTCGAAACACTCCAGCGCACCGTGCTGTACGGCAAGTTTCGGCGCTTGAGCAATTACTTCAACGGCGCGGGTTACGAGTCCAGCGGGGTGCCAACCGGGGCCGAACTGGCCTTGCTGGAGCCGCATCGGGATGCCTTGCCCGAAGCCCTGTTCTCCGAGCCGTTTGCGTTGCCCGTGACCGACGGCACCGGGCGCGACCGGCGGCAGAAGCGGGCGGCCCTCAGACTCTTTCAATCGGCCGGCTGGACACAGAAAGACGGCAAGTTGGTCAACGCTGACGGCGCGGTGTTCAGCATCGAGATCATGACGGCCTGGCCGGAGGTCGAAAAGTTTGTCAGCCAGTACCTCGACACGCTCAAGGGCCTCGGTATCGATGCCAGCCTGCGCATCGTTGACTCGGCCCAGTGGCGCGAGCGCGCGCGCGAAAAGCAGTTCGATGCGCTCGCGGTGGGCAAACCCTTCGTCGTGCCGCCCGGCAATGAACTGAAAAGCCAGTACGGCACCGCGTCGGCACTCGAGCGCGGCGCCAACACCAGTGCGATCACCAACCCGGTGGTCGATGCGCTGATCGACGACGTGGTGGCGGCGCGAACCCAGGATGAGATCTTTGCGGCGGCGCACGCGCTCGACCGCGTGTTGCTGTGGAACCACTACTCGATTCCGCTGTACTACCGACCCACCTCCTGGGTGGCCTGGTGGGACAAGTTCGCCCGGCCGGAGGCCTCACCGCGCTACGCGCTCGGAGTCACCAGCAGTTGGTGGTTGGACGCTGACAAGGCGGCCGAGTTGGAGGCGCGGTGATGCGCTGCTGGGCGATTTGCGCGACGCTGTTGGTGTCAATACCGGTTTTCGCGGCCGAGACGACCACCCGCTGGGCGATTGCGGAATACGGTGAGCCCCGCTTTGACGAGGGCATGACGCACTGGCCGTATGCCAACCCCGATGCACCGAAAGGCGGGCGGGTGACGCTCGCTGAAGTCGACAACTTCGACACGCTGAACTACTACGTGCTGAAAGGTCGCTGGCCCTCGACCATCGGCCTGACCACCGACTCCCTGATGACCAAGTCGGGCTTGCGCGGGACCTACCTCGACTACGGCGAGGAGTTCGAGTCACGCTACGGCCTGATCGCCGAGTCGGTTGAGGTGCCCGACGACCTCAGTTGGGCGGTGTTCACGATTCGCGACGAGGCCCGCTACCACGACGGTGCGCCGATCGTGGCCGCGGATTTCGTGTTTGCGCTCGACACCATCAAGACCCACGCCCGTCCGTTCATCAAAGCGGCCTACGATCAGGTGGAGCGCGCCGAAGCGCTGGATGCGCGTCGAGTGAAATACCACTTCACGACCACCGGCAGCATGAAGCCCGTCATGGTCGCCGCCGATTCCTCGCCGTTGCCCGTGCACTACTGGTCCAGCCGTGACATCACCCGTGCGACGCTCGAACCGCCGCTGGCGAGTGGTCCCTACCGCATTGCCTCGGTCGACGGCGGTCGGCAGATCGTCTACGAGCGCGTCGAGGACTACTGGGCGAGTGAGCTGCCGGTGGCCAAGGGTCTGTACCACCTCGGTGAGATCGTGGTGGATTATTACAAGGACGCGACTGCTGCCTTCGAAGCGTTCAAGGCTGGCAAGGTCGATTTCCGGGACGAGTTCAGCGTCAAGCGGTGGGAGCAGGAATACGATTTTCCGCTGATCGAGCGGGGTGACATACAGCGCGAATCACGGGTGTCGAGGTTGCCGTCGGGCATGATGGGGTACTTCTTCAACCTCGAGCGGCCGGCTTTCCATGACCGCCGCGTGCGCGAGGCGATCGCCACGCTCTACGATTTCGAAGCGTTGCAACGGACCTTGTTGTTCGGGCAGTTTTCGCGGATCAAGAGCTATTTCACCAACACCGAGTACGCGTCGTCCGGTTTGCCCGACGACGCCGAGCTGGCGGTCCTCGAGCCGCTGCGCGACCAGGTGCCGTCAGCTGTATTCGATACCGTGTTCGAGCCCAACGTGACCGACGGCAGCGGGCGCGACCGCCGCGGCAAACGTCATGCGGTGCGTTTGTTGAAGGCGGCCGGGTGGGAACAGCGCGACGGCCGCATGGTCAACAGCGCCGGTGAGCAGCTCAGCGTGCAGTTGATGACCGCGCGCGCCGAACGCGTGCGCCTGGCCGCACCCTTCCTCGATGCGCTCGCGTCGGTGGGGATCGACGCTGGCATCCGTCTGATCGATGCCGCGCAATGGCAGTCGAGCATTCAACAGAAGGAATTCGACCTCTGGGTGGGCGGCTACTATTTCTACCCGCCGCCCGATCAGCTGTTGTTCAGCTATTTCCACTCACGCACCGCCGACACCCCGGGGGGCAACGCTTCGAGCATCCGCAACCCGGCGGTGGACAACCTGATCGAGCGTATTGTCGACGCGACGGACAAGGACACCTTGCGGGCCACCACGCGCGCGCTCGACCGCGTGCTGTTGTGGAACCACTACGCCGTGCCAACCTACTTCCGCGATCGGCAGTTCATCGCCTGGCGCAACCGCTTCGGCCGGCCTGCGACGCCGCCCTCGATTGCGGTCGGGTGGTTGTCCACCTGGTGGGTGGACCCGACGCTGGACACTGCACTGTCGAACTGACGCACGGTGCTGGCATCCTGGGGGGTTGACGGGATGGGTGTGTTCGTCGCGAGCGCGCTGCTGCTCAACCTCACACCCGGGGTCGACACGGTCTTTGTGGTCTCGCGGGCGGTGGCCGCCGGTCGTGCGGCCGGCCTCGCCTCGGCGCTCGGCATCTCGGCGGGCACGGCGATACACTGTCTGCTCGTGGCATTCGGGCTGACCGGCGCCTTGTGGCTGGTGCCTGGCGTGGCCGTCGGTGTGCAGCTCCTCGGCGCCGTGTGGCTAGCGGTGCTCGCGGGTGTGACGTGGCGTCGTGCCGACGCGCCGCTTGCACCCACAGGGCCGTTGCGGCCTGGCTCACTGGGCCGCTGCTTCGGAGAAGCGCTGCTGACCAACCTGCTCAACCCCAAGGTGGGGTTGTTCTTTCTCGCCTTCCTGCCGCAGTTTGTCACCGCCGAGCGTCTCGACACGCCCGCGCCCTACCTGCTGCTGGGGGCGGCGTTTCTCGTCACTGGCACCACCGTTTCAGTGGCGCAGGCGCTGCTTGCCACGCGGTTGTCGCGGGCGCTGCGAGACCGCGCGCGGTGGCGCGCCACGCAACGTGCCAGTGCGGCGGCGCTGGCGTGCCTGGCGGCCTTCCTGGCACTCCGCCACACCGTGCTCTGACAGTCTTTGCAAGAGCTGCCATGCTCTTGGTCTCACCGCACAGGACACCCCCGTGGCTGCAGGCGCACCGCTGAACCCGCTTCGCCAGGCACTCGAGCGTGTGTTTGCCCTCGATCTGCGTTCGGTCGCGTTGTTCCGTATCGGCCTTGCCATCGCCGTGTTGGTCGACACCGCCTACCGGGCAGGTGACCTGGTGGCCCACTACACGGACGCGGGTGTGCTCCCTGTGACCGCGCTGCGCGACGACCTCGGTGTTCAGCTCCTCTCCGTACACGCCCTGTCGGGTGGGACAGGGTTGCAAGTCCTGCTCTTCGGTCTCACGGGTCTGGCGGCCATCGCGATGCTGGTGGGCTACCGCAGCCAGCTGGCGGCCTTCGTGTGTTGGGCGTTGGTGGTGTCGGTACAGCACCGCAACCCGTTGCTCGGGCAAGGCGGTGATGATCTCCTGGTGATCCTGCTGTTTTTTGCGTTCCTCTTGCCGATTGGGGCCCGCTTTGCAGTGGACGCGGCGTTGACGCCGGCGCTGCGCGCCGGACCGAACCTCAGCGGCGGGCCGGCGCAGCCGAGCCATCACGATTGGTTCTCGGTGCTGTCGGTCGCGGTCGTCTTGCAGGTTCTCTACCTGTATGTCTTCACGGCTTTTTTGAAGGACGGGGCGAGCTGGCATGCGGACGGCGATGCCGCGTGGTACGCCGTGCACCTCGAGGACTACGCCCGCACCGCGGGCGTCTGGTTGCGTGACTGGCCGGCGTTGATCAGTTTCGGTACCCACTACGTCTGGTGGGTGGAGCTACTCGCACCGCTGTTGGTATTGAGTCCGGTGTTTTCGACGCCTGCACGGTTGGTCGGCTTGGCGTTGCTGGCGTCGTTGCACCTGAGTTTTGCAGTGTTTCTGCGCATCGGTCTGTTTCCGCTGATCGACTTTGTCGCGTTGAGCCTGCTCTTGCCCGGTGCACTCTGGCGAGCGCTCGATCGCGTGCCGGGGCAGGCTGCCCGCGCCCGCGTGGTGATGTGGTACGACGGCGACTGTGTGTTCTGCCTGAAGATGTGCCTGGTGTTGCGTGCCTTCTTCCTGCCGCGCACGGTGCCCATCCTGCGCGCGCAGAGCCGCGAGGACGTGTTCGCGGCGATGCAGCGTGAGAACACCTGGGTCGTGACCGACGCCGAGGGCCGTCTTCACCGCCACGGTGGCGGGTTGCGCCTGCTGGTTCGTCTGAGCGTCTGGGCCTGGCCAGCCGCCTGGTTGCTCGATCGCCGGTGGTGCGCCCGGTGCGTGGACGTGGTCTACCACTGGGTCGCTGACAACCGGGGACGCATGGGCCAGGTCACCGATGTGCTGCTGCCGTGGCGCGTGCAGGCGCTGCAACCCGCGGTGGCGGCTGAGGTCCTCGCCTTCGCGTTGCTGTGTGCGATCACCTTCCACAATGTCACGGGCTTGCCGGCATACCGCGCGCTTGGTCTGGCGGCCGTGGATCAGTCGCTCGCACAGGTGGGTCTGGATCAACGCTGGGACATGTTTGCGCCTGTGCCGCGGCGCTCGAGTGAGCGGATGGAAGTGGTGGGCTTCCGGCCGGACGGCACGGCCGTGGACGCCTGGCACCGCACCCGGCACGAGCCGAGTTTGGCCTTCGACGTGGCGCGCTACCGCGACATCGACAACAACCGCTGGCGCAAACTCAAGGAGCGTGTGCACGCGCGGCCGCCCGATGCGGTGAGCAGGGCCTTCGGCGCTTTCGTCTGTCGCCAGTGGCATCAGCACGAGGGCACATCGCTCGACCGCATCGCTGTCTTTCGCGTGCGCAGCATCACCCCGTCGATGGACGGCACACGGCCGCGGCGCGACACCGCGAAACGGGTCTGGGAGCAAGACTGCTCGCCCTGAATCCCGCGTGGGTCGGCTCACCGTCTGCGCCGATCGTAGGCTACCCTTGGGTCTGACCTCGATTGCTCCGTGAACCGGCCGCTGCATGTTCACCTACGTCCTTCGCCGACTCGCGCTGATCGTGCCGACACTCTTCGGCATCCTGTTGCTCAATTTCGTGATCATCCAGTTCGCACCCGGTGGCCCGGTCGAGCAGGTGCTTGCCGAGTTGCAGGGCCAGGCGGCGGGCGCCACGGCGCGGGTCAGCGGTGGCGACGGCGGCGCCGCAGCCAGCGCCACGGCAAACAGCCAGTACCGTGGCGCGGACGGGCTGCGCCCGGACATCATTGCCGAGATCGAGAAGCAGTACGGCTTCGACAAGCCCGCGTACGAACGCTTCGCCATCATGGTTCGCGACTACCTGCGCTTCGATTTCGGCGAAAGCTACTACCGCGACATCGCCGTGGTCGATCTGGTGATCGAGAAACTGCCGGTGTCGGTGTCGCTCGGCCTCTGGACCACATTGCTGACCTACCTCATTTCGATTCCGCTCGGCATCGCCAAGGCTGTGCGCGACGGCAGCCGGTTTGACAGTTGGACCAGCTTCGCCGTGGTTGTCGGCAATGCGATTCCGGGTTTTCTGTTTGCGGTGCTGTTGATCGTGTTCTTCGCCGGCGGCCGCTACTGGGACCTGTTCCCGCTGCGCGGGCTGACATCGGACAACTTCGACGAGCTCAGCACACTGCAGCAGATCGGCGACTATTTCTGGCACCTGGTGTTGCCTGTCACCTCGATGGTCATCGGCGGCTTCGCCGGCCTCACCTTGCTCACGAAGAACGCGTTTCTCGATCAGATTCGCCTGCAGTACGTGGAGACCGCGCGTGCCAAGGGCCTGAGCGACCGACGCGTGCTCTACGGCCACGTGTTCCGCAACGCCATGCTGATCGTGATTGCCGGTTTCCCGAGCGCGTTCATCGGCATCCTGTTTACCTCGAGTCTGTTGATCGAGGTGATCTTCTCGCTCGATGGCTTGGGCCTGCTCGGATTCGAGGCCGCGATCGAACGTGACTACCCCGTGATCTTCGCTACCTTGTATATCTTCACCTTGCTCGCGCTGGTGATGCAGCTCGTCGGTGATCTGGTGTACCACTGGGTCGACCCGCGCATCGACTTCGAGGCGCGCGGCTGATGCGCGCCGCCTACCAGCGGTGGCGGCGAGACCCGATCACGGCCCGTCGTCTGGACGTGTTCGCTGCCAACGCGCGGGGACGGTGGTCCCTTCGACTCTTTTTCGCGTTGTTCGTGGTCTCGCTCTGCGCTGAACTGGTGGCCAACGACAAACCCCTTCTGGTGCGCTTCGACGGGGAGTACCTGGCCCCGGCGTTCCGCTTCTACACCGAGACGCGCTTTGGCGGTGAGTTCGAGGCCGAGGCGGATTACCGCGACCCCTACGTGGTGGAGCTGATCGAGGCCAAAGGCTGGATGCTGTTTGCCCCGATTCCGTTCAGCTACGACACCATCGACTACGAAAACCCGGGATCACCGCCGACCGCGCCCTCGGCTCGACACTGGCTCGGCACCGACGACCAGGGGCGCGACGTCCTGGCGCGGGTGATCTACGGCTTTCGCATCTCGGTGCTCTTCGGCCTCGCCCTGACCCTGGCGAGTTCGCTGATCGGGGTGGGAATCGGCGCGGTGCAGGGGTACTTCGGCGGTCGCGTGGACCTCTACGGGCAGCGTCTGGTGGAGATCTGGCAAGGCATGCCACAGCTCTACATGTTGATCATCATGGCCGCCGTGATCCAACCCGGGTTCTGGTCGCTGTTGATCATCATGACGTTGTTCGCCTGGACGCAATTGGTCGGTGTGGTTCGAGCGGAGTTTCTGCGTGTGCGCAATTTCGACTACGTCAAGGCGGCACGCGCACTCGGCGTGCCCGACCGTCTGATCATGTGGCGTCACGTGCTGCCGAACGCGATGGTGGCCACGATGACTTTCATGCCGTTCATTCTGATCGGCTCGATCACCACGTTGACCAGCCTGGATTTCCTCGGTTTCGGCCTGCCGCCCGGGTCTGCGTCGCTCGGCGAGTTGCTCAACCAGGGCAAGAACAACCTGCAGGCTCCGTGGCTCGGTATCACGGGTTTCGTCACCATCGCGTTGATGCTGTCGCTCCTCGTCTTCGTCGGCGAGGCCGTCCGCGATGCCTTCGATCCCCGCAAGGTGACGCTGTGAGCCGCGTGCTTGAGATCGCCGGCCTGTCGGTGTCGTTCGCGACCCACGGTGGGCCGGTCGAGGCGGTGCGCGGGGTTGACCTGTCGATTGCCGAGGGCGAAACCGTCGCCTTCGTGGGCGAGAGCGGCTCGGGCAAATCCGTGACTGCACGTGCTGTGTTGCAACTGCTGCCCGAGTCAGCGCAGGTGCGATGCGAGCGCATGCGGTTCGAAGGCATGCCCATCGGCGGACTGCAGGGCGAAGCGCTGCAGCAGCTTCGGGGCGGGGGGATCGGCATGGTGTTCCAGGAGCCGATGACCGCGTTGAATCCGTTGCACACGGTGGAAAAACAGGTTGCTGAAACGCTGGTGCTACACCAGCGCCTGAGTGCACGGCGCGCGCGTGCGCGCACGCTCGAGTTGCTCGACCGCGTGGGGATCGAGAATGCATCCGAGCGACTCGGCAGCTACCCGCATGAACTGTCGGGGGGCCAGCGACAACGGGTGATGATCGCCATGGCACTGGCCAACACACCGCGCTTGCTGATCGCTGATGAGCCGACGACGGCCCTCGACGTGACGGTCGAATCGCAGATTCTCGAGTTGCTGCGGTCACTGCAAGCCGAGCTCGGCATGGCCATCCTGTTGATCAGCCACGACCTTGGTGTGGTGCGGCACATGGCGGCGAAAACCGCCGTGATGCGCGACGGGACCATTGTCGAGCACGGTGACACGGTTGCGGTGTTCGGTTCGCCGCAACACGCCTACACGCGACACCTCGTCGACGCCGAGCCCTCGGGATCGCCTGCCCCGGTGCCGATTGACGCCGAACCGGTGCTGAGTTGCGAGCGCATGAACACCCGCTTCGTGCTTCGGCGTTCGTTGCTCGGTCGACCGCGCGCCAGCCTGCAGGCGGTTGACCAGGTCAGTTTGCAGGTCAGGCAGGGCGAGACGCTCGGAATTGTCGGCGAAAGCGGGTCGGGCAAGAGCACGCTGGCGCAGTGCCTGCTGCGCCTGGTGCCGTTTCAATCAGGTCGTGTGCTGTTCGAGGGCGAGGCCATCGAATCGCGGTCGCAGTCGGCACTGAGACCGCTTCGCCAGCGCATGCAAATGGTGTTTCAGGACCCCTTCGGCGCATTGAGCCCGCGCATGAGCGTGGCCCAGATCGTGGGCGAGGGCCTCGCCGTGCACGCGGCCGCTCTCGACCCGGACGCACGTGACGCCCGGGTCGCCGAGGCCCTGACCGAAGTCGAGCTCGACCCGGCCGTGCGCGACCGATACCCGCACGAGTTCTCCGGTGGTCAACGTCAGCGCATCGCGATTGCGCGGGCGTTGGTCCTGCAGCCGCACCTGCTGGTGCTCGACGAGCCGACGTCGGCACTCGACCGCTCTGTGCAGGCGCAGGTGCTTGAACTCCTGCGTGCATTGCAACAGCGGCACAACCTCGCCTATCTCTTCATCAGCCACGACCTCAAGGTCGTGCGCGCGATCAGCCACCGCGTCCTGGTCATGCGAGCGGGGCGTGTCGTCGAGCAGGGCGACACCGAAACCATTTTCACGCGGCCTGTCGAAGCCTACACGCAGCGTCTGCTCGCCGCCGCCACCGAGCGGGACCGTGCCGTGGCGGACGTGAGCGTCTAGCCGTGGCCGCGCAAAAACCCGAGATCACCGCCGTCACGGAGATCGCGCGCAGCCGGTTGTTCAGCCTCGAGACGGTTGACCTCCTGTTTTCCAACGGCAACCGCGCACAGTACGAGCGCGCCCGCAGTCAGTTGGTCGGTGGTGTCATCGTGGTGCCCATCCTCGACGACGGGCGCGTGTTGCTGATTCGTGAATACCAGGTGGGCCCGGACGCCTACGAGTTGGTGTTGCCCAAGGGCGGCATCGAGCCCGGTGAAACGGCGTTGGCGGCGGCCAACCGCGAACTCATGGAGGAGGTCGGCTTTGCTGCGCACACGCTGACACTCCTGAAGATCATGAGCCTGGCGCCGGCCATGATGAGCCACCGCACCCACATGGTGATGGCGACCGACCTGTACCCCGCGAGCGCCGAGGGCGATGAGCACGAGCCGCTCGAGGTGGTGCCCTGGCCACTCGACGACTGGCCCGCGCTGGCGGCGCGCGACGATTTCACCGAGGCGCGCAGCCTGGCCGCGCTGGTGTTGGCGCAGCGTCGCTGGTCTGGGCGGTAATGGGCGAGGCCGCAACGGCGGTCCGGGCGGCAGGGCAGTCGCTCAGAGCGGCGAGACCGGCCCCTTGGCCGAGACCCGCGAGCGCATGGCAACCGCGGACTGCACGTAGCTGTTGGCCGCCAGCGGCACGAAAATCAGCAGCCCGCCCAACACCCAGCACAGGCAGGTGAAGAACCCGCGCATGTAGGCCTCACGCATGAGGTACTCCAGGCCCTCGGGGGCCGTCATCGAGGGCACGAAGGCGGTGTGTGCCCAGGTGTCGACCCACCATTGCAGGTTGGCGTCGAAGTGTTTGAACAGACCCCAGGTGATGGCCACGCCGATGAGCGAGGCAAAGAAACGCGACGCGGACAGCGGCAAGAACAGTGTCAACACGTACGCACCCATCAGCACCACCGGGAAGTGGGCGTACAGGTTGAACAGTTTGAGGGCGTGTTGTTCCATGGCGGCCGGCTGACAAAGTCGGCCCGCCTGACACGGTGTCAGGCCTCCGACAGGTCGATCATGAGGTCGTGTGCCAGCGATTCGATTTCGGCACGCGCCTGTTCCAGCTGGTCTCGGTGGTCGCAGGACACATCGATTTCGGCACGGAACAACGGACCGGATGCCATCGGGGCATCGTCGACGTCGCTTTGCAGCTCCTCCACATTGACCCCATGCAAGGCGAGTGCCTGGCTGATCGCGGCGATGATTCCGGGTCGGTCGTTGGCGACCACGGCCAGGTGGGCGCGCTCCCGGGCCCGTTCCGGCTCGGCTGCGGGCGGCGCAGCCGCGTGCAGGTTGACGCTGAGACCCGTTTCACCGAGGGCATCGAGCGCCGCCGAAAGCGCTTCGCGACGCTCGCTCGGCAGTCGGATCTCGACAACCCCTGCAAAACACCCACCGAGGTGAGCCAGGCGACTGCGGTGCCAACTGCCACCGAGTTCGGAGACCCGGTCGGCGACGGTGCGCACGAGACCCGGCCTGTCGGATCCGGCCAGGGTCAACAGGACGTGGTCGATCATGGCGTTCCCTCCGGTTGCGGAGGGCGATTGTGACCCGAGCGCTCGGGCGGTGCCAGCCTTCCGTGGTGTCCCGGCAGGGTGCCGACACCGTGAGGGCCCAGCCGATGGGCCGTGCGCGCCGACTCGGGCGTCAGCGTGGTTGGCAGCGCGGGATCGGCAGGGTGTGGATCAGCCGATCTTGATCTCGGCGGTCGAGTTGAGGCCGTTCGTCTCTTCGAGCATCGCGTCGAGTGTCGGAATCAGCTTCGACAGGTCGGCCTTGGACAGCTGTGCATCCGCACCCACCTGGTAGCCCTTGTGCAGCGAATCCTGGCTGACGATGGAGCTGAACAGGATGACCGGCATGTTGCGCATGGCCGGGGTTTCCTTGATCTTGCGGGTCAGGGTGAAGCCGTCCATCTGCGGCATTTCGATGTCGCTGATCAGGATGTTCGGCAGCATTCTGGTCTCGGCGGCCTGGCAGACCGAGCGCCAGGCTTCCTCGCCGTTGTTGAACATCGTGATCTGGCCGACGCCGGAATCCTCGAGGATCATGTAGAGCGACTTGCGCACGACGGAGCTGTCGTCGACCACGTAGACGCTCAGGTTCTCGCGTTCTTTGCAGTGAGCCACTTTCTCGGCCTCTTGTTCACCCCACTGGCGCCCGACGATCTCACCCTGGATCGCTTCGAAGTCGAGCATTGGTACGATGCGGTCGGTCAACTGCAGGATGCCGGTGATGGCACCCTCGGACACCAGGCCGTCTGCCGGGGGCACGATCTGGTCCCAGCTCACCCGTTCGATATGGTCAGCGGAGTCGACGAGAAACGCCGTCTTCTTCTCGTTGAAGGCCGTGATGATGACCGTGTTGCCACCGTCCAGCCGGCCCTCGTCGGGGTTGAGGTGGTAGGCGAGGTCGACCAGTGCGATGTTCTCGTCACGCAGGCGGAACACCCCGATGACCGAGTTCGAGCTGCCGGGCAAGGCTCGGGTCACGGGCGGGGTAATCAGTTCGTGTATCTTCGCGACGTTGACGCCGTATTCCTGTCCCTTGAGGCGGAAGATCAGGGCCTCCATTTCATTGGTGCCCGAGTCCAGCAGAATCTCTTTTTTGTCGCTCACGTTGGGGTCCTCCTCGACCGCATCTGTCGCCGTGCACGGTGCGTGTGCACGCAAAGCAGCCCGGCGCAACGGCCCGATGCTGCGGTGCTTTGTGTACTAGCGGCATCAGGTGCCAATTACCTGAGCACTGGCTGCCTCGGGCCCATCGATGCGTGGGCCGGGGCGTTGGCAGGCAGCGCTGTCGCGGGAAAACGGGACGAGCGGGTGCGGCGGCGCGCCGCGTCAGGACGCGCGCGTCATCAGCGCGTTGAGGCTCGTGGCGTCCGGTGTGATGGTTGGGAGCCGGCGGATTTCGTCCGGGTTGAACTGGCCGCGGTTGACCCCCTCGACCGTCGTGTAAATCTGCGTGAACCCGAACGACTTGACCGTCTCCAGGGCCGATTCCGAAAAGTCTTCCCAGCGGCCATTGGGCCAGGCGAAGGTGGTGGGCCGTTCGCCCAGGCCGCGTTCGAGGTGCTCGCAGTTGCGTTGCATGTCGGCCTGGAATTCGGCAGGTGACATGCGCGCGACGATCGGGTGCGTGTGGGTGTGTGCGCCGTACTCGATGAACGGTCGTGTGCTGTTGATCTGGCTCCAGGTCATCATCTGCCGTTCGACGTGTGTGTCGACGCCCAATGAATCCAGTGTGGTGCGTATGGTGTCCAGGATCACGCGGCGCTCGTCGTCGGGCATCGACTTCAGCACTTGGCGGTTCTTGATGATCAGGTCGCCGTACTGAGGCTTGAACAGGTCGGCCAGCGCCCCGTAGGCACCCGCAGCGCGCGCCCGGTTGATCCAGCATTGGAGCCGTTCGGGCCAGATCGTCCCACCGTCGGACACCGCTTCGGTGGGCAGAAAGACCAGCGCCGGTACATTGAACTCCCGCAGGATCGGGTAGGCGTTGGCGTAGAAGTCGGTGTAGCCGTCATCGAAGGTCAACAGCACTGCAGGCCGCTTGGACCGCGTCTGGTGCTTCGGGTCGGCGAGCTCGTGTGGCCGAATCGGGGTGTACCGTGTCGCGAGCCAGGCGACGTGGTCGCGAAACACATCGATGTTCAGGCCCTCGAACTCGCTGCCCAGGCGGCCGATTCGGTGGTACATCAGCACACGCACTCCGGGCGCGCGCAGGAACGGCAACACCGTGTTGTGCACGACCGGCTGTGTCAGCAGTGTTTTGATGACCTTCGGGGTGATCACGGAGCTAGTGTTTCCGTTCGAATGGCACGCCGGCGTACCAGCTGCGAATCCAATTCGACAGTGTATTACGGTCGCTCTTCAAGACAAGGGTGTGGTCCGCCTCCTTGAGGTAGGCCTCGCGGACCCGCAGGTTGTCACGCGCATCCGGGAACATGTCGAAGAACTGCCCCTTGTAGGTGTAGTCCTCGTGTTCGCTGCCGGTGTAGATGAACAACAGCTGAGTGCCCTGACGGGTCAGGCTGTTGATATTGTCCGCGGTTTCTGTCTGGGGCGGAATGTAGCGGTAGTCGTCGTCCAGGCTGTTGGACGCGGCGGCGTAGGCGTCGGTCGGCGCTCGGCCCATGAGCTTGTTGTAGCGGTTCTGCCATTTTTGCCACATGAACAGCCGTGGCACGAAGAAATTCCACGCGCGGTACCAGTGAAACTGACCGGCGCGGTAGGCGTAGCCGTTGAGCATGACAGCGCCGGCGACGCGGCTGTCCTGTTGCGCGGTGGCCAGGGCATCGTCGGCGCCGGAGCACAGGCCGATCAACACGAATTGGCTGTGGCCGTACTCGCGTTGCAGGTGATTCATCGCCGAGCGCACGTCCTCGACCGAGCGCTGCGCGTAGCTCGATCCGCTGCTGCGTGTTTCGCTGTCACCGACACCGGCGAGGTCGAAGCGCAGGCTGGCTGCACCGACCTCGGCGAGGTCTCGGGCCATCTCCACGTAGAAGCGGTGCGGACCGACGTGGTGCAGCAGACCGGCGGTCAGAAACAGCGCACAAGGCAGGATGACGTCGCCACACACCGGCGGTGTGTACACGCCGTTGAGCCGTGCATCCGACCCGAAAGTGCACGTGTGTTCGAGGCCGTGCGGCGTCGTGGTGCGTGCGATCTCAGGCTGCATGGTCACGTTGCTCCGTCTCGTGGCCGGGTGCAGCGGGGACGTCGATCAGTTCGGCGACCAGGCGTGCCGTGTGGTTGAGCTGCATGTCGGCGTTGGTCTTGCGGTGGTGGTACCACACGTTGTCGTCGTCCGTGGTGTGGAGCCCGTAGCCGACCAGACCGTCGGTCGCTGAGCCCGCCGGCAGGATGAGGCTCTCGGTGCCGCGGCCATCGGCGCCGGCCGCGCGCGGTCGGAACCGTGCGGTCTGCAACGCAGTGTGCAGTGCCTCACCCATCTCCAGGCCGGAGTACTCGCGCAGCCGGGCCGGCCTGACCGCCCGCGGTCGCAGGAAGCGGTAGGTGTCTGCAAGGATGTCGTGTTGCAGGCGTTCCTGACCGGCCAGCCAGTCGGCGCCATTGAGCACCGGCTCGCAGTAGACGGTGTGCCGAATCGGCAGCGAGTCAAAGTCCACATGCGAGGCCAGCAGTGCGCCGACGCGAAAGGCGACGATGTCAATCTGGTTGCAGTGCTCTGCCAGTGCCTGTGCGCTGTCGACAAGGTCGGCGTACCAGGGGTCGAGAGAGGCGAGGTCAGCGGCGTCACCGCTGGAGTTTCCGGTGCCGGTCCAGTCAAAGCGCATCAGGGTGTAACCGGCGCGCGAAAAGTGCTGCATGACGTTACGAAGCGGGCGCTGAATGCGCCGTTGCTCGTTGCCAAGCGGCGGCACCAACAACACGCCATGGCGCCGATTGGTGTTGGGCTTGGATTTTTGCAGGACGGAGTAGAGCTGCCGCCCGTTCGTGTTGATGAAAGCCGAGACTGGCGACGGGACGATGCGTGGCACCGATTTCCCGTCGAGTTGCCCGGCCATCATCTTGATGGTTTCGAGATAGAAGAAATCGCGCGACGACAGCGTCTTGCCGAGAGCAGACTGCATCTTCGCGATCACCCGCGTTGCGGTCAGTGAGTCGCCACCGAGGGCAAAGAAACTGTCCTCGACGCCGATATCGGGCACGTCCAGGACCGCCTGCCAGATGGTTTGCAATGCCGACTCGGTGGCGTTGATCGGGGCAACGTAGTCAGCGCGTTTCGGCGAGCGTGCAGTCGCCGGGTCGGGCAGTCTTGCGCGGTCGACCTTGCCGTTGACGGTTTTCTCGAAGCGCGCGAGGGTGACGAAGTGGTTCGGCACCATGTAGTCGGGCAAGGCGTGCCGCAGGTTGATGGCCAGCGTGTCGAGATCCAGCGACACCGGACCCGTTGCCACGTAGGCTAACAGGCGGTTGCGGCCGTCAACCGACAGCGGCACAACCAGCGATTCGAGCACGCCCGGTTGGGCGTTCAGCGTGTTTTCGATTTCCCCCGGTTCGACGCGGTAGGAGCCGACCTTGATTTGATGATCGATGCGACCGGCGAATGCGATGTCACCGCTCGGCAGCCAGCGGGCCAGGTCGCCGGTGCGATACAACGGCAATTCGGGCCTGTGCGGATGGCGAACGAAGGCGGCCTGTGTCTGCTCGCTCTTGTTCAGGTACCCGTCCGCCAGAGCCGGTCCACCGATCAGCAGCTCGCCGGTTTCGCCGGGTGTCACGTCGTGGCCAGCGGCGTCGAGGATGTACGCGCTGTAGCCGGGCAGCGGCTTGCCGATCGGCAGGTCGCTGCCGTCCCAATCGGCCCCCGGCACGAACGCCGTGGCCGACACGGTGGTCTCAGTGGGCCCGTAGGCGTTGACCCAGAGCGTGTCGTGGTCGCTCAGGCTCCGCCAGCGTTTGTAGTGCTCGACCGACACCTTCTCACCGGTGACCACCATCAGGCGGACCGAGGCCGGCACCCGCTGGGCGAAAGCGGCCATCAGGTCAACCCACTCGTGCCAGTAGCCGGTCGCGATGTGCAGGCAGCTGATGGCGTGGGTCTCGACGATTTCACTGAGCTCGACGTGCGCCTCACTGCGCTCGCTCGGTCGCATGACAACGGTGCCGCCAGTGCACAGCGGTGGAAAGATCTCCTCGATCGCGATGTCGAAGCTCAGCGTCGAGAACTGCAGCGTCCGGTCGCTCGCCTCGAGTGCGTAGACCGTCGCGTCAGCCTTGCAGTAACTGATCAGTGCACGGTGACTGATCTGCACGCCCTTTGGCTGGCCGGTGGAGCCGGAGGTGTACATCACGTACGCGCGGGCGTCCGGGTCGGTGTCGGTGGCGTGGTGTGCGTCGGAGAACCGGATGCCGTCGTCGAGCAACACGACCGCGGGCAAGCCGACGGCGGCTACCGTCTTGTGCGTATCCTCGGTGCACAACACCGAGGAGACGCCCGCATCGTCCACCATGTAGCGGGTCCTGTCCTCGGGATTCTGCGGGTCGAGGGGCACAAAGACGGCTTGCACTTTCAGGCAGGCCAGCATGGCGGCAACGGCGTGCAGCGAATGCGACAGACAGAGGCCCACGGTGTGGTTTTCGCCAACGCCGAGCTCGGTGAGGCGAACGGCAATGTCGGCGGCGTAGCGATCCAGCTCGCTGTAGCTCAGTGCACGCCCGTCGTGCTCGACGGCCGGCTTGGCGCCGTCCAGCGCGACGCGCCGCGCGAACGCGGCAAGAACCGTGTCATCAACGATGCCGTGTTGATGGGCCGGACCAGTCACGGTATGGCAACCCGCTTGTCGTCGTGGATGGGCGCACACTGTTGCAGCGCGTATTCGAGGATCTCGAGTCCGCGCGCGAGCGTGTCGTGTTCGATGGTCAGCGGCGCAAGGAATTTCAGCACGTTCCCCTCGGCGCCAGCCGTTTCAATGATCAGGCCGTGTTCGAAACACGCCTGCGTCACCGCGTCCGCCGCGGCCTGGCTGGGCAGACACAGACCCCAGATCATCCCGCGGCCCCGCGCCGGAGGCAGGTCGTGCTGTTGGGCCAGGGCGTTCAGGCGGGTCTCCACCGAGGTGGCGTTGCGCTTGAGCTGGTGTGCAAAGGTGTCTTCGCGCCACAGAGGCAGCGCGGCGCTCGCGGCGACGAAGGCCAATTGGTTACCGCGGAAGGTGCCTGTGTGCTCGCCCGGCTGCCACACGTCGAGGGCCGGATCGATCAGCACGACCGACATCGGCAGGCCGCCGCCGATCGCCTTCGACAGGCAGACGATGTCCGGTCGGATGCCCGCGGACTCGAAGCTGAAGAAGGTCCCGGTGCGGCCGTTGCCAACCTGGATGTCGTCGATGATCAGTGCGATGTCGAAGTCGTTGCACAGGGCGCGGATGGCCCGCAACCAATCGTCGGAAGCCACGTTGATCCCGCCTTCGGCCTGGATCGTCTCCAGCACGATCGCAGCCGGGATCGGCAGGCCGCTGCTGCCGTCCTGCAACAGCGCACGCAGTTGCGCCGCAGTGTCTGTCCCCGGTCCGAAGTAGCCGTCAAAGGGCAGGTGGCTGACGTTGTTGTGCGAACCGTAGTGCTCGTTGTGGTACCGGCGGTTACCGGTCAGAGCCAGGGCACCGAGGCTGTGGCCGTGGTAGGCGTTCGTGAACGCCACCACGTGCGAGCGCGACTTGGCCTTGCGCGCCACCTTGATGGCGGCCTCGATCGCGTTGGTCCCGGTCGGTCCGGTGAACTGCAAGCGGTAGTCGAGCTGGCGGGGCCGAAGAATGACCGATTCGAAGGTCTCGAGAAAGCGGATCTTGGCGCTTGTGGCGAGGTCGAGCCCGTGCAACACACCGTCCTGCTGGATATGGTCGAGCAGAGCGGCCTTGATGCGCGGGTGATTGTGGCCGTAGTTGAGCGTTCCGGCACCGGCAAAGAAATCAATGTACTGCCGGCCCTGCTCGTCCCACAGGTGGGCGTTGCGCGATTGCGTGAACACGGTCGGAAAGGACCTCACGTACCCCCTGACCTCGGACTCTAAGCGAGCAATGCTCTCCATACTGGCTCCGCACTGTTGTGGCTGTTGAGAAATGCACTGCGAAGCTCGGTTCCACGCAGACAATGGGGCTAGCGGCACCGTCCGCGATGGTATTGAGCTTGTAAGGCGTATTTTGAGAACGGGATCACACACCGGGCGGCGTGCGCCTCGAGCCGCTCGCAAAGCGGCCCCGGTGAAACCGGCGCTAGGCGGCGCCGAGACGGCCTCTGAGGTAGCCGATGAAGTCCGATCGGAGCTGCCCGCTGAGGGTGAGCAGCACGACCACGTAGGTCAGCGTGGACACCGTGCCGACGGCAAACAGATCACCGAGTCCGTACCCCTGCTGGACCGACGTCGCGGCGAGCAAGGCGGCCAGGGCCGCGATCAGGCACACGCCCACGGTGGCCAGGGGTGGGGCAACCGGCAGGGTCCTGTAGCCCTCTCGGTAGACGCCAAGGCACTGAATCGACAAGGCAACGAAGGTGGATATACCGGCCGCGATCAGGCCGAAAACCGGCACCAGCAGCACGTTCAGGGTGATGTTGACCACGAAAGCCACGGCGCCCCATCGGACCAGGGCGCGTGTGCGTTTGTCGATGTAGATCCCGGCGGCCGCGATCGACACGGAGCCGAGCGCGACAAAACCGGCTGCGAACCAGATGATGACCACCACGCCGGGCTCGTAGCGCTCACCGGCGAGCAGGATCAGCAGCACAGGCGCCGTGGCCGAGAACACGGCGAAGATGCCCAGTGCGACCGCGAAGTAGTAGCGCAGGGTCGTGTTCAGGAAGGCGAGGGTGGCCTCGCGACCGCGCTCTTCGAACAGCTTGACGTAGTGCGGCACGATCGCGCTCTGAAGCGAGAGGATCAGCACGAACTCGAGGTACAGGCAGATGTTCACAGCAGCCGAGTAGTGGCCGAGTTCGACGCTGCCGAGATACGCCTGCACCACGTAGCGGTCGCCGGTCTCCAACAGCACGGTGATCAGTTCGGCCGTCATCGCCGGCAGGCCGAAGGCGATCAGTGGCTTCATCTTCGACCGCGAGAGGTGCGGTTGCGCATCGCGCAAGTACTGTCGGCCGAGGTACAACACCAGCAGCAGCGTGATGAGTTCGACGACCACGGTCGAGGCCATCACCTTCTCGCTGCTGACGCCGAGCGCGGTGACAATCAGGACAATGAAACTGAGCTTCAGGGCTTTTTCAATGATCGTGAGCGTGCCCAGCACACCGCTGCGCTGATCGGCCTTGAGCACGCTGCTGGCAATGCTGAACACCACCTTGATTGGCACCAGGGCGGCCGCGACGTAGAACAGCGGCACGGCTGTCTGGCCATCGGGCAGCAGCGGCACCACGAATGCGGTGTACAGCAACCACAGCACCAGGCTCGCGCCAGCCAACAACAGGGTGGCCCCGGCCATGGTGCCCATGAGGTCGGCGAGCTGCCGTTCGCCCTGCGCGCGCGCCTCGCCGAAAAAGCGCAGCATCGCCGTCTGCATGCCGAGTTTGCCGATGCCGATGAAGACCGTCACCGTGACCGACACCAGCCCGAGCCAGCCGTAGGCGTCGACGCTCAGGTTGCGGGTCAGCAACGGGAAGGTGACCAACCCGATCAGGCTGCCGATCAACCCCGCTGAGGCGTAGTTTCTGAAGTGCTTTAACACAGCTTGTTTGGCGGCCTTCTACATCAGCTCGTTCGATGCGGGCCAACGCGGCCGCGAACTGCCGGCGTGCTTGCCCTGGGAAAATTGTACAACTTGGTTTTGCCCGGACCCTGCCTGACTCAAGCTGCGTCAGTATAGCCCTCGTGCCCCGGCAAGTTGTCTGACACGTGGGAAATACACGCGCCGGTCAACTGCTGATGTATCGGAAGCGCGACAATACGGGCGAATTTGTCCCACTCGGGGCGCGGCGTGAGCCCGGCGACCTCGAGCAACGGGCGCGGCCAGCTGCGCGCTTCGATGTCGAGCTCGGCAAGCCCAGTAACGACGCTTTCGGGCGCGTCAGTCAATACGGGAAAGTACAAGGGGTTGACCCCGTCTGGCAGTTCGTCGACGAGTGGCTCGAACCGGTCGTGGTGGCGCAGGCAGTCGAGCCAGCGCGCAAAATGCGCGCGACGGGCGTCCACGATCTCGTTTGCGTTGGCCCGCTCGAGCGCAGCGCGGGCCACGGCCGAGACGCTGAACGGCGGCTTGGGTGAGTGGGCTTCCGCCGCCGTTGGTGTCACACACCAGGGATTCGACTCGCCGGGCCAGAGGGCGTTGACGGTGGCCTCGATGCGCGCTGCAAGGTGCAGGGCGGTGCTGTGCATCCAGCGTGGGCCAGTGTGTTCCGGAACGTCAGCACGCAACGCCCGCTCGGCGTAGTGCGCCAGGGTGGGCAGCAGCGAGGGTTCGCGCGTCTCGGTGTCGACCGGCAGTTCGGTGCGTGACACCAACAGGCCGCCTTCGAGCACCGGCAGTACGCGGTGCGGGCTGAACAACGCGTAGTCACCGAACTGGCCGGTGGGCACGCCGTCAACCGATGAAAACATGGACTGTGTGCAGTCCTCGATCAACGCCGCGCCGTGGCGCTGACAAAGCGCGGCGATGGCACGCATCGCCCGTTGCGGCAAGCCGAAGTAGTGCGATACGACTGCCGCCTGGGCGCCGCGGATCAACTTGGCTTCGAAGTCGGCGAGGTCGACTTGCATCTGCGCGTCGACGGCGTAGATGGCGCGTTCGCACGACCGTGCAATCAACGCGTCGAACTGGCGCTCGAACTGCAACACCGGCAGCAGCACGCGGTCGTCCGGCTTCAACGCCAGGACCTCGATCAAGCGGGCCACTGCGGCCTGGTCCGTGAACGTGTCACACCGGTAGGCGGACGGCACGGTCAACGGATAGCGCTCCACCGCGCCGGGCCTGGCCCGCCAGTGAGCCAGGTGTGGCGCGGGGGTCATGGCGACGGAGGGCGTTTCTGGTGGCGTTTTCGCGTGGGCGCGCGTGGGCATGTCCGGACGCTCCGTGGCGTGGCTGGCGTGGGTGGTGCGCTGAGCACACTTCCGAGTGCAGCGGCGGGCGAGCAGAAAAATTCAGGGTCGGCGCGTGCGGGTCGTCGCGGCTCGCCGGTGCAGCCGGCCGGTCAGGTTGCGCGTCGGTTCACCTGCTGGGTGCGCCAGGCCTGCACGCGTTCGAACGCGGTGCGTCGCAGTGTCGGACTCAGCGCCAGCACGGTCAGTGCGTACAGCAGCGTCGCAGCGGTGCCGCGCAGAACCATGTCGGTGAAATGCCCGGCCGCCGGCAGCTGACGGCTCGCAAACAGCGCCAGCAGTGCCGCAAAGACGCTGATGGCGCCCACCGCCAGCGGCGGCTTGACCGGCATCGTGCGGTGCGCTTCCCAGTAGACGCCCAGACACTGCACGTTCATCGACACGAAGGTGGTCACGGCGGCGGCCTGCAGACCCCAGATCGGCACGGTCAGGATGTTGAGGCTGACGTTGGTCACGAAGGCGACCAACACCCATTTCGCGAGTGCTCGCGGGCGCTTGTCGATGTAGATGCCCGCCGCGGCGATCGACACCGACCCGAGCAGCACGAACGCGGCAGCGAACCACGGGATGACGATGACACCCGGCGCGTAGCGCTCGCCCGCGAGCAGCATGATCAACGACGGTGCCGCAGCGCTGAATACCGCGAACACACCGAGCGCCACTGCGGCGTACACCTCGAATGCGCCGTTCAGGAAGCGCAGCGTCTCCGCACGGCCGCGCTCCTCGTAGAGGCGCACGTAGTAGGGCACGATGGCGCTCTGCAAGGCCAGGATCAGCACCCATTCGAGGTACATGCTGATGTTGACGGAGGCCGCGTACTGGCCCAGGGCCTCGCCGCCCATGAAGGCCTGGATGACGTAGCGGTCGCCCACTTCGAGCGCCACGGCCACCATCTCCCCGGCCATGGCCGGCAGGCCGAACGCGACGAGCGGCGTCAGTACGGGAACCGACAGACGCGGGCGCGAACCGCCGAGGTAGTGGCTGCCGCGGCGCATCACCCAGGCCAGGATGACGAGCTCCACCAGGACGGTGGACGCCATGACCCATTCTGCGGTGGCACCGACGGTGTAGATGATCAACACGATCAGCAACAGCTTCGCGGCCTTCTCACTCACGGTCACGGTGCCGAGGAACCCGCTTTTTTCGTCGGCTTTCATGACGCTGGTGGTGATGCTGAAGAGGATCTTGATGGGCACCAGCGCAGCTGCGATGTAGTAGAGGCGTCGCATCATCTCGCCGTCGGGCAGTCCGGGTACGATCCAGGTGCTGTAGATCAGCCAGACGGCGAGCGACAGGACTGACAGCAGAATTGCCAGGCCTGCAATACTGGACAGCAGCGTTGTCAGCGCCTCGGCGCTCTGTGCGCGCGCCTCACTGAAGAAGCGCAGCAGCGCGGACTGAATGCCGAATTTGCCGAAGCTGATGAACACCGTCAGAGTCGCGGACACCAGACCCAGCCAGCCGTACTCCTCGACGCTCAGCGACCGCGTGAGCAAGGGGAAGCTCACCAGGCCGATCAGGCTGCCGATCAGCCCGGCGGACAGGTAGTTGCGGAAGTGCCGGACGACCGCTACCACGCCCGTCGTGCCTCGGGGGTGTCCGACACGTGGGTGTCGGTGTGAACGTCGTTGACTGCCGCATTGGCCGTCTCGCTGACGGCGGCGCGCAGTCGGGCCGCCAGGACGTCGATCTGCTCGGGTGTGAGCTGCTGATGAACCGGCAGGGCAACCGAGCGCGCCTTGAGCGCGACCAGTGCCGGGTGCTCCGCCCACGCGATCGCCGGGTGCAGGTGCGGCCACCAGCGAAACACTTCGACGTCGTCGGCGGCCAGGTTGGCGACGAGCGCGTCGGGGGCGTCGACGAGAATCGGACAGTAGAGCGGGCAGACCCCGTCGGGCAGGGTGTCGAACAGCAGCGACACACCGTCGACGTCGGCCAGCGCACGAGCCCACTGCCGGTAATGCCGTCGACGGGCGGTGACCACACTCGAGGCGTCGACCCGACGCAGCGCCCGCGCGCCGTACCAGGACATCCGACAGGGGTAGAACGGCACCGCTGCCGGGCCCTCGACATCCGCGGTTGCCCAGGCCCAATCGGGTAGGCGGACGAGCCGCCGCAAAGCCTTGATCGCAACCGCGAAGGGCAACAGGGCCGCAATCGCCAGCCGACCGCCGCCGCCTGCGCCGGGCACTGCCCGCGCGGACTGTTGCAGTCCGTACACCACGCGATCAAGTGTGGGCAACAGCGGCGGGCGCCGAGCGGGCCACGCCGGGGTGTCGGCCAGGGCCTGTCGACCCACCACCAGGCCACCGTCGGCCAGCGGCAGGGATTTTCGCGGGCTGAACACCGCGTAGTCGCCGATTTGCCCGACCGGTGCTGCGCCGTCCGTCGAGAAGAGCGCGTGCGCACAATCCTCGATCAAGGCGGCACCGGCGGCATCGCACAGCGCGCGGGCCCGGGCCGTGTCACGTTGCGGAAAGCCGAAGTAGTGCGTGAGCAACACGGCCCGTGTCGGGGTCTCGAGCGCGCGTTCGAGGTCGGCCAGATCGATTTGGAGGTTCGGGTGCACGCGGTAGAATGCCAACACGCAGCCGGCGTGTTCGAAGGGGCCGAGCTCCGAGCCGCACACGTAGGCTGGCAGCAACACGCGGTCGCCCTCGCGCAGCCCGAGCAGTTGCACGACCTGACTGATTGCCACCGTGCCGTTGAAGGTGCACCGTTGCCGGGCTGACTCCACCGTGAACGGGTAGGCCTGCACCGGTGACGGCGCGCCCACGAGGGACGCCACGGTGGGCGTCGGGGTCATCACCACCAGCGATCGGCGAAAATAGCGGGTCAGGGTCTGCAGCACTGTGTTCCAAGCCGGCTCGGTTTTTCTGGCGCGCGGTCGAACCCGGGCGCCGTCTCCTGGTCTCTTCAGCGGCGACGAGGCTGAATAATTCAATTGGGGCGGGTCATCACGGTGGAAGCGGCTTCGGTGTTGAGTTTGCGTGCAGTCTGCTATCGGCACGCCGCGGACACCCCCCTGCTCGAGGGCGTCACGTTGTCCGTCGGGTCGGGCGAGTGTGTCGCCTTGCTCGGGCGCAGCGGTTCCGGCAAATCGACCCTGCTCCAACTCACCGCGGGCTTGCTGCGACCCGACAGCGGTGAGGTTCGGGTTGGTGACACCGCGATGCACACGCTGAACGAGCCCGAGGTCACCCGGGCACGGCGCGATCGGATTGGCTTCGTGTACCAACAGTTCTGCCTGCTGCCGACCCTGACGCTCGTCGAAAACGTGGCCCTGCCGCTGGAGCTGCAGGGCCAGGCGCGCGCGTCGGCGTTGAGGACGGCGCAGGCCCGGCTGGCCGACCTCGGCATCGGCGCGCTGGCCGCGCGGTTTCCCGACCAGGTGTCCGGCGGAGAACAGCAGCGCGCGGGTATTGCCCGGGCACTGGCCTGCAACCCGAACGTGGTGCTGGCGGACGAACCGACCGGTTCACTCGATGTACAAAGTGCCGAGCAGGTGCTCAACGCCGTGTTCGCGATCGCGCGCGGCGAGGCGCGCTGTGTGGTCGTGGCCACGCACAGTGCGGCCGTGGCGGCCCGCGCCGACCGGGTGGTCACGGTGCACGACGGCCACCTGATCGAGGGACTGCCGGCGGGGCAGACCGCGTGGTGAGAGCCTTGTTGCCCCTGGCGTTGGTGCGCAGCAGCTTGCGGTTTTACGCGCAACACCCGTGGCAGGCGTGCCTTGCGTTGGTGTCCGTGGCGCTGGGTGCGGCCATCGTCGTCGCCGTGGGCCTCGCCAACCAGAGTGCACTGCAGGCGTTCGACCAGGCCATCACGGCGCTGAGCCCGAACGCCACACACCGCGTGATCTCGCGTCGTGGCGCGGTGCCGGCGCCGGTACTGACCACGCTGGTGCGCGAACACGGGGTGTCGCGTGTTTGGCCAGAGTTGCAGGTGAGCGGCACGGTCTACCGGGGCGGTCAGCGCGTGGGTGAGATGAGCCTGCACGCCGCCATGCCGTTGTTGCAGCCCTTGCCGGCCGCGGACGGAGGCCGGCAGCCGCTGTCCGCCGATGCCCTGGCGCAGTGGCTGGGCGGGGCGCCGGTTGTGGCGCTCTCCGATGACCTCGCAAAAGCGTTTGGTGTGCAGGTCGGTGACACGTTGGATTTCCGGCTCGGCGACCGGCGCCACGCCTTGCAGGTCGACACCCTGTTCGACGCCCCGGGTCTGGTGCGTGCCGGCATAGCCGACGTGTCGCTGGTGCAGTCCCTGTCAGGCGGTGACGGCAGCTTTGAGGCCGTGTCACTGAGCCTGTCCGACGACCAGGCGCGTACGCTGCAACGCCGCCTTGCACCCGAGTTGCAACTGGTGTCACTCGGTCAGTCACGCGTGCAGTTCGAGAATGTGACCCGCGCCTTTCGAATCAGTGTGCGTGCAATGAGTCTGCTGACCGTGCTGGTGGGCGCCTTCCTCGTCTACAACACGCTCGTGTTTCTGGTGCTGCGGCGGCGTCGGACGTTGGGTGCGGCGCGCCTCATCGGCGCGACCCGGGGACAGCTCTTCGCGCTGCTGCTGTTCGAGGCGGTGGTGCTGGGGATGCTCGGTGCCGTGCTCGGCCTCGTGCTCGGCGTTGCCCTGGCGACAGGCGTGCTCGGCTTGCTCGACCGCGTGTTCGTCGACATCTACCGCGGCGACTCCGCCCCGCGGCTCCTGCTCGCACCGGCCCAGTTTCTGATCGCCTTCGGCGTCACGATGTTCTCGGTGTGCTGTGCCGCGCTGGGCCCGGCGCGTGAAGCGGCCCTCACCGACCCAACCGCGTTGATCCGGCAGGCGTTGCCCGCCACGGCCGAATCGCCGCGGTTTGTCGGGGCTACCCTGCTCGGCCTCGGTTTGATGGGCTGCGGTGCCGCCATCGTCGTGCTCGGGGACGGCATTGTCGGCGCCTACCTCGGGCTCTTCTGCGTGGTGATCGGCTACGGTGCGGTGGTGCCGTCGTTGATCCATGGCCTGCTCATCGTGGTTGCGCCGGCGTTGCGCACGCGCGGCGTGCAGCTTCGACTGATACTGACCACGGTGCGGCAATCGCTCTCGAGGACGGCGCTGGCCGTGTCCGCGCTGGCGCTTGCGTTGGCGGCGGTGATGGGTATTGCAAGCATGGTAGGTGCCTTTCGGGCCAGTGTTGACACCTGGCTCGAACAGACCCTGAGCAGCGACTTGTATGTGACACCGGTGCGGGACGAGGGCGCCCAGCCGGTCGGGCCCGACCAGCAAGCGGCCCTGGCTGCGGTGCCCGGCGTGGCGTCGATCAGCGCGGGTCGGCGCCTGCGTGCGCGCGTCAACGCCTTGGACACGGAGTTGCTGGTGATCCAGCCGGGTGCGCACAGTGTGCGCGGCTTTCCGATGCGCTCGACGGCAACGTCGACGCTGTTCGACGCCTTTGAAGCCGGTGAGGGCGTGTTGGTGTCGGAGCCGCTGGCCCGCCGCTTGAGCCTGAGCCCGGGTGATGCTGTGCGCGTGACCTGGTCACACGGGGACGCCGAATCGCGGGTGCTTGGCGTCTACCGCGACTACAGCAGCAGCCAGGGGGTCATGGCCCTGGGGCACCGCCTGGCGCAGCGCGCGGGCGACGCGCGCGGGTTCAACAGCGTGGGCCTCGCGTTGTCCGACAGTGCCGACAAGGCGGCGGTGTTCGCCGCAACCGAGGCGCTCGCGTCCCGCTTCCGGACGCCGTACAGGGTCACCGACAGCGAGGCCATCCGCACCCAGTCGTTGGCTGTGTTCGACCGCACATTCGCGATCACGGACGTCATCACTCTGCTGGTGACGGTTGTCGCCGTGCTGGGGGTGTTCGGCGCGTTGACCGCCGTCCTGATGGAGCGGCAGGGCGAGTTCGCGATCATGCGAGCCGTTGGCCTGACACCGCGACAGCTCCAGGGTTTGCTGTTCGGCCTCGCTGCGGTGCTCGGCTGTCTGGCGGCGTTGTTCGCCCTGCCGCTGGGGGCGGCATTGGCGTGGGTCCTGACCGACGTGATCAACACCCGCGCGTTCGGCTGGAGTATCGACCTGCACTTTCGTGCGAGCGTCTTTTTCTCTGTCGGTCTGCTCGGACCGCTCGCTGCGATCGCCGCGGCCGTGATGCCGGCCCGGCAGCGCCAAGCGCCACGGCTCGGCACGGTGACACGGGTATGACGCGGAGGTGGTTCATCGCCCTGACTGTCGTGTGCGTGGTGTCGTGTGGCCGGCCTGCCGAGGACGAGGGGGGATTGGCCGTCGAGGGGGTGCTTGGTGGTCAGGCGCAACCGGGCTTCGCTCGCGCCGACCGGTCGCGCGCGTTCCGCTTCCCGGCGGACCACCGCGCACACCCGGGGTTTCAGAACGAGTGGTGGTACATCGTGGGCAACCTGGTCGACCCCGAGGGCCAGGCCTTTGGCTACCAGATCACGTGGTTTCGCAACCAGTTGGCGCCGGAGCCCCCGGCGTCGCGGTCCGACTTTGCCACCAACGCGGTGTGGATGGGCCACGCGGCGCTGACCGACGTCGATGCGGACGCACATCACCACGCCACGCGCTTTTCCCGAGGTGCCGCCGGGTTGGCAGGGCAATTCGACGCGCCGTTCACGGTCGCAATTGGCGATTGGAGCCTGGTGTCCGGCCCCGGTGACGGCGGTTTCCCCTGGCGGCTTCGGGCGGCCGGTGACAGCTTCTCGATCGACGTGACCGTGGCACCGGACAAACCCCTGGTGTTGAACGGCGAGGCGGGGCTCAGCCACAAGGGCGGGGCCGTTGGCAACGCCTCTTACTACTACTCTGCCACCCGCCTGCGCACGTCTGGCAGCGTGACCGTCGACGGCCGGCGTGTGTCTGTCACGGGGTCGTCCTGGCTGGATCGCGAGTGGAGCACGAGCGCCTTGGCCGACGGCACCGTGGGTTGGGACTGGTTTTCGCTGCAACTCGATTCCGGCAGCGATCTGATGTTGTACCAGTTGCGCGAGAGTGGGGGGACAGCCCACCCGGCGAGTTCGGGCACCGTGACCGACGCGCACGGGCAGGCTCGCCATCTCTCGGCGTCGGATTTCGAACTCGAACCGCTCAGACACTGGCGCGCGCCAGACGGACGTGCGTACCCGGTGGCCTGGCGCGTGAGTGTGCCAAGCCTGAAAATAGATGCCGAGGTGGTGGCCCGCGTCGATGCCCAGTGGATGGACACCCTGGTGGTGTACTGGGAAGGGGCCGTCGAGGTCCGTGACCGAGGCGGCAGCCGCGTGGGCCTGGGCTACCTTGAAATGACCGGCTATTGAACCTGCAGAGCTGCCCGCCGGAGTGCCTTCCGGTCGGGTGGTAGACTGCAGGCATGCCGCCTGCCTACCCTCCGCTGCTCTCGACGCAACAACAGCGAAACTACCGCGCCCTCGTGGTTGCAAGTGCACTGAGCAACCTCGCCGATGGCTTGCTGATCGTGGCCTTACCCTGGCTGGCCAGTGAGCTCACGCGCGATCCGCTGTTGATTGCCCTGGTCACCGCCGCCACGCGCTTGCCCTGGTTGCTGCTGACCCTGCCAGCCGGGTTGATGAGCGACCGCATGGCGCGTGTGCCGTTGTTGCGCTGGGCTGACCGGGCCCGCGCCCTGCTCGCAGCGGTGCTGGCCGTGGCGGTGTTCGGCTTCGAGTCGACGGTCCCCTCCAGCGTCTTCATGGCCATCGGGTTGGTGTCGGTCTTGGCGTTCATGCTCGGTGCTGCCGAGGTGGTCCGCGACAACACTGCACAAACCGTGTTGCCCGACCTCGTGCCCGGTGCGGCGCTGGAGCAGGCCAACGGTCGCCTGTGGAGTGTCGAGACGGCGAGTAACCAGCTGCTCGCGCCGCCACTGGCAGGTGCGCTGATCGCGGTGGCCCTGGTGGCGCCGTTCGTCGTCAGTGCCCTCGGCTACGCGCTGGCGTCGCTGGTGTTGGCGGTCATTCAGGTCGAGGCACACCGGCCCGATGTACAGTCGGGTTGGCAAGCCGCATTCCTGGCGGGCTGGCGCTGGTTGCGTGGCCACGGCGAGCTGCTGCGGCTCGCGCTGCTGCTCGGCATGATCAACTTCTCGTCGACTGTGGTGCTGACCCTGATGGTGCTCTACAGCCGAGAGCTGCTGCTGCTCGGTCCGACTGGCTACGGTCTCCTCTTGGGCGTCGCGGCTGTGGGTGGTGTGGCGGGCGGTGTGCTCAGCCCCCGCATCGTCGCCCGCATCGGTCCGCTGCCAAGTGTGTGGCTCGCGTTCACGCTGTTCGCTTGCATGCCGATCGCCCTGTGGGTCAACCGCTCGGTGGTCGGGGCGGCGGCCTGCCTGTTCATCGAGCTCTTCGCTGCCATGCTCTGGAACGTGGTGACGGTTTCCTGGCGTCAACGGTCGATCCCGACCGAACTGCTCGGCCGGGTCAACAGCCTCTACCGCTGCGCGGGGTGGGGTTTCATGGCGTTCGGTGCGGTGTGTGGTGGTGCTCTCATGGCGGGACTCGAGCCCCACTGGGGTCGCGAAACCGCCTTGCGCGCGCCTTACCTGGTGGTTGGCCTGCTGAACATTGCCCTGATGGTCTGGGCGCGTCGCTGGTTGCGGTTGCGGCCACCGCCGGTCGCGGCGGCGTAGCGCTGCGAACAGTGTGTCGAGAATGACTCAGATTGGGCAGGTCGAAGCGGTGTCGACTGTGACACACTGGCGTCCTGCAGCAGGAGTGCATACCGATGGGTGTTCTGGCCAGCCTTGTCGTTTCGATCGTCGCCGTCTTGCACGTCGGCTTCCTCGTGCTCGAGATGTTCCTCTGGACGCACCCGATCGGCCTCAAGGTGTTCCACAACGGCGACGCGGAATTCGCCGACCGCAGCAAGGCGCTCGGCCAGAACATGGGCCTCTACAACGGCTTCCTGGCGGCCGGACTGTTCTGGTCACTGACCCAGGGTCGGGTCGATGTGATCGTGTTCTTCCTGTTGTGCGTGGTGGTCGCGGGTGTCTACGGGTCGCTCACGGTGAAGCCCCGCATCCTCTGGATCCAGGCCGCACCCGCGGCGCTCGCGCTCGTGCTGATCGTTCTGTCCTGAGACGAGGCCGTCAGGCGGTGGCGAGCCGCGGCAACGGCTCCTCGTCGATGAACCAGTGCACCACTGCCGCGAGCAGACCCAGCACGATGCCGGCGTACCACATCCCGTCGTAGCTGCCGCTGTTGTCAGCCAGCCAACCGCCCCACCAGATGCCGACGAAACTGCCGATCTGGTGGCTCAGGAACACGATGCCGAACAGCGTTGCAAGGTACTGCACGCCGAACACGCGTGCCACGATGCCGGTGGTCAAGGGCACGGTGGACAACCACAACACCCCCATGACGGCCGAGAAGGCGTAGAGCGTGGTGGTGGTTTTCGGTGCCGCGAGCAGGCCCGCGATCGTGATCGCGCGCAGCAGGTAGATCCACGACAGCGACACCTTCATGGAATACCGCTGGCCCAGCCACCCCGCGCCAAACGACCCCAGAATGTTGAACAGGCCGATCAGCGCGAGGCACCACGCACCGACCTGTCCGGGGTGGCCGAGGTCGGCGACGTAGGCCGGGAAATGCACGGTGATGAATGCAACGTGGAACCCGCAGACGAAAAACCCGCACGTCAGCAGCAGGTAGCCGCGGTGGGCGCGCGCCTCCACCAGGGCCTCGCGGAGGCTCTGCTCGGCCGCGGCCTGCGCCGCCTTCGTCACGCCTGACGGCAGCAGCATCGCGAGCGGCATCAGCAGGGCCGTGAAGAACACCATCGCGAACAGGGCATCGTCCCATCCCCATTGGGTGATGAAGACCTGCGCCAGCGGCGAGAACACCACCTGTCCGAACGAGCCTGCCGCCGTTCCGAGGCCGAGCACGAACGACCGCCGCTCGGGTCCGACCACTCTCGCCATGGCGGCCATCGCCAGTGAAAAGGCGGAGAAGGCGACGCCCAGACCGGTCAGAATGCCAGCGCTGAAGTACAACGCCGCGTGGCTCTCGGCGAACACCAGGCCGGTGATGCCGATGGCATAGAGCACCGCGCCGAGGCAGATCACGCGACTCGGCCCGAAGCGGTCGGCGAAGGCGCCGGCCACCGGGACACCGAAGCCCCAGAGCAGGTTCTGAATGGCCATCGCCAGCGCGAAGGTTTCCCGGCTCCAGCCCTTGGCCTCCGTGATCGGGTCCAGGAACAACCCGAAAGACGAACGCACGCCGAATCCGATGGTGGCGATCAGGCAGGCGGCGACGATCACCAGCGTGGGCGATTGCCAACGTGCAACGTGGCTCATCAGGCAAAGCTCTGGGGGGTGGCGGGGCGCCAGTATGCGCGGCGTCGACGCCACCGAACAAGTCATTTTCGGCCACGGTGCAACCGTGTCAGAACGGGGCGCGTCGCAGTCGACGTCGGACCTGCACCCACACGAAGATCAGCAGCGTGAGCAGCGCGGGCGCGACCACGATGTTGATCAGTTTGAGTCGGTTTTCGAGCGCGTCAATGTCCTCGCGGAGTTGCAACTGGACCGCCCGCAACGCCTTGCGAATCGACAGCTTTTCCGCCTCGAATTCGGCAATTGTGGCGTTTTGTTCCGCGCTGAGCACCAGCGCATCGTCGCCGGTTTTGGCGCGCTGGAGTTCGGCGAGGCGGGTCTCCGTGTCGGTGAGCCGCGCGGTGAGTTCACGCTCCTTGGCGCGGAATCGGGCATCCGCCTCGCGTTCGAGCTGTTGCACGACGTGGAAGGGCCGTTGGTGTTGGCCGCGCGCGCGCAGGCCGATCAGGTCGGCGTTGCCAAGCAAGGTGTCGACCGTGTTCAACAGAAAAGTGCCGTTGTCGGCGAAGGGTTCGGCCACGCGTTGGCCGAAGAAATCCTGCACCTGCACCCACATCTGATCGAGCAACAGGTCGGTGTCTGCGACCACGACGATCAGCGCGTCGCGTTGGGCGACATCGCGGTGGGGCGGTGCGGTGTCCCCCTCGGCTGGCGCGGTGGGCGCACCCGAAGGAAACGCAGTCGGCGGTCGACCGCGCAACAACGCCGCCAGGGTGAACTGCTCGCCGGTGGGCGCAAATCCGTCGTACAAGGTGGCCGGGTCGAAGAGAAACGCAAGGTCCTCGGCGTCCAGCAACGCGCTGTTGCGACTGGACTGCAGCAGCGGCGTGAACTGTGTGGGCGCGTGTTCGGTCTGGCGCAGCGCGCCGGCACTTGCCAGAGTGAACAGCTCCAACCCGCCGACGATCGGCTTGTCCGTGGTCGGTTGCTGCAGCTGGTACAGCCCCAGGTGCCGGACGGGCTGGTTGCCTTGTCGGCTGGGTATGGCTACCGCGAAGCGGGCGTCGCCGACAACCTTGCCATCGACCAGCTCGACCCCCCACGCCGCGAGCAACGCGGGCAGGTCCGACGCTGTGGTGCCGGCCTCGGCCGGCGCACCGTTCGCGCTGAGGTTCTCGGCGAGCGGGTCGAGGAAGACGGCCACGTTGCCGCCGCGCATCACGTGCTGGTCAATGGCGTAGCGTGTGGCATCAGACAGCTGATTCGGGTGGATCACCAGCAGCACCGACACGTCCTCGGGCACCGCCGTGACATCGCGTGGCAGCCAGCTCACGTCGGCGATGTCGCGCACCTGCTGAATCGAGAACCAGGGGTCGGTCGGGCGGCCGGCGAGTGGGTCGAAGCCGCCGTCGATGTCGAGAGTGCTGATGACGGCGACCTTGGGCGCCGCGGCCCGCCCGGCGAGAAACACCGCCTTGCTGATCGTTTGCTCGAGTCGGGTGTCGTCGCCCGGCTGGAAAAAGGATACGCGCTCGGGTTGACCCCGGGCGCCGGTGGCCGCCAGGCCGAAATACACGGCCGGTGCGCCCGGTGCGAGTGCCGCCGGGGTCAGGCCCAGTCGAGCGGCGCGGTCCTCGGCCTCGGAGAACGGTTTGGGGTCGGTCTCGGTCAGGGTGAGTTTGCCGTCGCTCAGCAACACGTATTCCTCGAGCAACTCGGTCACGCGCCGCTTGTGGTTTCGCAACACCGGGATGTCGCGCGTCGCCTCGTCGGTGAAGAAGAGCTCGAGCTGCACGTCGTGCTCGAGGTTCTGCAAGGTACTGAGTGTGCCGCTCGACAAGGTGAACAGGCGGTCGGCCGTGAGGTCGATCCGGAACGGCCCCCGGCTGAGTTGCACAAGGCTGATCACCGCGATGGCGGTGGCGAACAGCACCAGCAGAGCCACGCGGGAGAGGGTCTTTTGCACGCTCGGCACCCCGCTCAGTTCGCCCGCCGCGCGGCGACCACGATGCCGGTCGCGAGCAGGCCGGTGAGGATGACAATGACGAAGTAGGCGATGTCCCGAAGGTCGAGTACGCCACGGCTGATCGCGTCGAAATGGGTGAGCACACTCAAGCCCGCCACCGTGTCGAGCACCGGCGTGGGTGCCCAGGCCCGGAAAGCGTCCAGTACCAGCGGGAAACCGGCGGCAACCAGCGCGAAGCACACCACCGCAGTGACAATGAACGCGATGATCTGGTTGTCCGTGAGTGCCGAGAGGACACTGCCGATGGCAATGAAGGCACCGGCCATCAGCCAGCTTCCGAGGTAGCCCGCGAGCACGACGCCGTTGTCCGGTGCGCCGAGGTAGTTGACGCTGATCCAGATCGGGGCGGTCAGGCTCAACGCCAGACCGGTGAAGGCCCAGGCGGCGAGGAACTTGCCGGTGACCACCGACGCAAGCGACAGCGGCAAGGTCAGCAGTACCTCAATCGTGCCGGACTTGCGCTCCTCTGCCCAGAGTCGCATGGACAATGCCGGTACCAGAAACAGGTAAAGCCAGGGGTGGAACGCAAAGAAGCTTGCGAGGTCCGCCTGGCCGCGCGCGTAGAAGCCGCCAATGAAGAACGTGAAGACCCCGGCCAGCACAAGGAAGATGAAGATGAAGATCAGAGCCAGCGGGCTCGCGAAGTAGCTGGCGAACTCCCGCGCGAACACCGTGCGCGTGCCGCTCACAACTGCACCTCGACGCTGTCCGGTTTGGTGACCTTGCGAAACACGTCGTCCAGCCTGCCCGGGTCCACGCCCATGGCCGCGGGAATCCAGCCTCGGGCCTTGAGCTGTTGATCGATCGCGACGTACAGGTTGGTATTCGGCTTGGGAATCACCGTGAAGCGGTTGGGGTTGTCGAGGCTGAATTCCACGCTGTCGGCCTCGGGCAAGGCCTCGAGCGCCGCGGCGCTGCGCCGTGCATCGGGCAACTCGAGAGTGATGGCGCCGCAATAGCGCGATTGCCGGCGCAGCGCGTCCGGTGTGGAATCGACCAGCACCTTGCCCTCGGCAATGATCAGCGCTCGGTGGCACACCGCTTCGACTTCCTCGAGGATGTGGGTCGAGAGAATCACCGTCTTGTCGGCCGCGACGCCACGGATGAGGTCTCGCACCTGGTGTTTCTGGTTCGGGTCCAGGCCGTCGGTCGGCTCGTCCAGAATCAGCACACTCGGGTCGTGAACCAGCGCCTGGGCGATGCCCACGCGCCGTTTGAACCCCTTGGACAGGGTGTCGATGCGCTGCGTGCGCACGCCGTCGAGTTCAAGCTGCGCGGTCACGGCGCGCAGTTTGCCCTGGCGGTCACGCGAGGCCAGGCCACGCGCGCGGGCAATGAAATCGAGGTAGTGCTCCACCGTCATGTCACCGTACGCCGGCGCGCCTTCGGGCAGGTAGCCGAGGTCGGCTTGCATCCGCTTTCTATGACGCTGGACGTCCCGACCGTTTACCGTGATGCGACCGGATGTCGGCTTGTCATAGCCTGTGATCAGCTTCATGGTCGTCGACTTGCCGGCGCCGTTCGGGCCGAGAAAGCCGAGCACCTGGCCGGGTTCGACCGTGAAGCTGATGTTATCCACCGCTCGGAACCGGCCAAATCGTTTGCAGAGCGAAGAGACGTCGATCATGTCGCAGTGGCGCAGCAGCGTGGGTCAGAGGAGGTGCGTGGTGCGGGCCTGGGTGGAGGGTGTCAAAAATCCAGCAGGGTAAAGTAACGCAAGCCCTGTTCTTCCAGCCGCTGGGCGCCGCCGAGGGCGTCTATTTTAGCGAGTGCCGCGATTTCCACCAACTCGCCTTGCAACGCGTGTATCAGCGTGATCGCGGCGCCGAGTGTGCCGCCGGTGGCGATCAGGTCGTCGACCAGCAACACGCGGCTGCCGGGCGCGAACGCGTCGCGGTTGAGCTCCAGTGTCGCCTCGCCGTACTCCAATGAGTAGGACTCCGAGAGCGTGTCCGCCGGCAGCTTGCCAGCCTTGCGAATGGGGGTGAACGCGGTGTTGAGGGCGTAGGCGACAGGCGCGCCGAGAATGAACCCGCGCGCGTCGATGCCGGCGACCACGTCAATCTGCTCGCCGATGTAGCGGTGCACGAAGGTGTCGATCAGCACACGGTAGCGCGTAGGGTCCTGCAACACCGGCGTGATGTCGCGAAACTGCACGCCGTCGATTGGCCAGTCCGGCACGGTGCGGATGGCCGGTGCCAGCATGTCGTGAAAATACTGTGTCATGCAGAGATCCTTATCGGGCGTAGGTGTCGCGCAGCGTGGCGACAAAGCGGTCCACATCGGCTTCGGGCAAGGTGTTGATGCCGGCGGCCGCGGCCCGCCCACCACCCGTGTCGAACTGGCGGCACACCGCGTCGGCGCCGGTTCGCCGGGTGAGCGGGGCGCGCACGCTGACCAGGTAGCCCCCGTCTTTCTCCGTCAGCAGCGCGTGTGCGCGTTCCGGGTGCGCGTTGGCCAGCTGGTTCGCGTGAACCCCGCTTATGCGCCGCGCCCAGCGGGCGTTGGGCAGCACCGTCACCGACACCGTGTCGTCTTCGATGCGCGGCGTGAGCGCCTGAGCCTTGTCGACATCGCTGGCGTGGCCCTCACGCAGGGACTGAAAAGCCGGGTCTTCGGCGATGAAGGTGCCGGGTTCGCGGTGTGCGCTCAGGTCGCGGTACAGGATCGCCGGGTCGAACAACAGGTCGTCGAGGCCGGCGCCGTAGCCGTTGTAGTTCAGCAGGGTGCCCAGCTCGCAGAGGGCCGTGAGCGCCGTCTCGTCGAGCCCGAGCGGCGCCGCGGCGGTGCGCGCAGCCTCGATGAGGTTGTCGCCGAAGGCGGCCGTCACGGCCCAGGGCAGGTGCGCACCGCCGAGCACCGCGTTGACAATCAGGCCGGTGCAGACCGTGGGTCGGGTGTCGATGTGGCAGTCGAGCGCGGGGTGCGCCGGGATATCGCCGGGGAAGTGGTGGTCGAAATACCGCACCGGCACACCCGCCTCCAACAGGGCGCGCACCGCGTCGACGTTCTTCTCGAACGACACGTCGAGCACCGTGGCGCTCGAGGCGTCCAGTGGCACGCGTTGAACCAGCGCGATGTCCCGCTTGACCCCGGTGACGAGTGTGCTCTCCACGGGGTCGGCCAGGCGCAACTGGTGCAGCGCGCAGAGGCCATCCGCGTCGCCATTGAACACGTCAAAATGCATTGCTGTCCCCGTTCGTGGCCCCGTCTCTGAGCGTCGCCGCGATGCGTCTGACCACGCCCGGACCCTCGTAGATCAACCCAGTATAGAGCTGCACCAGGTCGGCGCCGGCGCTGATCGCGCGGTGGGCGTCGTCCGCGCCGGCGATGCCGCCGGCGGCGATCAACCCGGTGTCCGGCCCGAGCAGGCGCCGCCAGTGTGCGACGATGCCGGCGGTGCGCTTGCGCAAGGGTTCGCCGGACAACCCGCCCGCTTCGTCCGCGTGCGAGAGGCCGGCCACGGCGCTGCGGTCGGTCGTGGTGTTGCTGGCGATGACACCGTCAACGCCGTGGCGCGCGACGGCACTGGCGATGTCGGCGCGTTCGGCGTCGTCGAGGTCCGGCGCCACCTTGAGCAGCAGCGGCAACGCCCGGCCGCGCGCCTCGGCGGCGGCGGCGCGCACCTCGCTGATCGCCTGAAGCAGTGTGTCAAGTGCCTCGGCCGCCTGCAGGTCGCGCAGGTTCCTGGTGTTCGGTGACGACACGTTGATCGTGATGTAATCCGCGACGGACGCCGCTGTTCTCAGGCACGCGACGTAGTCGTCCACCGCCGAGGCCGTCGGCGTGTCGGCGTTCTTGCCGATGTTGACACCGAGCACGCCCTGCCAACGGCGTGTGGACACGCGTCGGCACAGGGCGTCCACGCCGGCGTTGTTGAATCCGAAGCGGTTGATCAGCGCCGAACGCGCGGGCAGGCGAAAGAGGCGGGGTTTGGGGTTGCCCGGCTGGGCACGGGGCGTGACCGTGCCGACTTCGAGGAACCCGAAACCCATCGCGCCGAAGGCGTCGACGGCGCGACCGTCCTTGTCCAGCCCCGCGGCCAGGCCCACACGGTTTGCGAAGCGCAGCCCGCAGCAGTCCACAGGGTCGTCGATGGCCGCGCCGAGCGTCGCGCGCAAGGCCGGTACGACCCCCGGCAGCGCGAGCGCGCGAAACGCGAGGTCGTGGCTGCGTTCTGCGTCGAGCGCGAAGAGCGCCGGCCGCACCAGGCGGTAGGTCATTGGCTGCAGGTCCCTGGGTGACGGGGGAGTGGGCTGGCTACAACTCGTCCAGTGACAACCGATCCTGGTCGGCGTCGGACACGGCGTAGCGCAGGTGGATGGCGTCCGGTTCACGCCAGATCAACGAGAGTGTCCACCCGCCCTGTGGCCAGTCGACCCGCGCGGACCCGCGGCCCGAGCGGATCGCGTTGAGTTTGGAGCTGCGCGACGCGGCGTAGCGCGGGAAGGTGCTGTTGTCCTCCCCGCTGCGGTAGACGCGCTCCAGGCGCTTGAGCCACCGGTCGAACTCCCGCCAGCCACCGGGCTCCACGCGACGTTCGACGGCGACCAGGGTGTCGTCGACCACCTCGAGCCGGGTGTGCCCCGGGCCCGCGCTGTCGGTGAAGGTGTTGTCGACCTCGGGCACGGGGTCGAGGCGCAACGCCGAGGTGTCTCCGCCAAGGCAGTAGTCGCCAAACACCTGTTTTCGGCAGGCAGTCTCACCGTCGCCCCACACCGGGCCGGTCAGTGCCATCGCGGCGGTCAAAAGCAGGACTGTACGCGGCAAATTCATGCTGTAGGATTCTCCGTCGGTGACTTCCCCGGTGCAAGTGGCGCCGGGTGTGATGGTGCATATGCGGTGTTCGATCGACAATTTGCCCAAGGTTCTCGCACGCGGCCTCGATTTGGTCTACTGCATCAGCGGCGACGAGCTGTTGCAGCGCGGCGAGGCAGCCGAGTCGGTCCGCGCGCGTGCGGTCGAGGCGGGGTACACCACGCGCGAGCTGCTCGAGGTCGACGCGCGTTTCGATTGGCAGGCGCTCGCCTCCGCCGCAGACAGCCAGTCGTTGTTCGCCGAGCGGCGGATCATCGAGTTGCGCCTGCCGAGCGGCAAGCCCGGCAAGGCCGGTGGCGACGCGCTGCGGGCGTACCTCGGTCGGCCGCCGGAGGAAACCATTCTGCTGATCGTGTCGGGCAAGGTGGACGCGGCCAGCCAGAAGAGCGCCTGGTTCAAGGCATTGGACAAGGCGGGCGTGTGCGTCGCTGTCTGGCCGCCGCGCGCGCACGAGCTGGTCGCCTGGGTGACACGCCGACTGCGTCGACACGGGGTCAACGCCGACGCCGCGGCGGCCCAGCTGATCGCCGAGCGCACCGAGGGCAATCTGCTCGCGGCCGACCAGGAAATCCAGAAACTCGCGCTGCTGGTGGGCGATGAGCCGGTCGATGCCCGGGCGGTCATGCGGGCGGTCGCCGACAGCGCGCGGTTCAGCGTCTTCGATTTTTCTGCCGCCGTGCTGGCCGGCGACGCGGCGCGCGCGGCCCGCACCCTGACCGGCCTGCGGGCCGAGGGCGTGGACCCGGTGCCGGTTGCCTGGGCGTTGACGCGCGATGTGCGGGACGTGTCCATCCTCGCCACGGAGCTGGCCAACGGCCGCGGGCAGGCCCAGGCAATGCAGCGGGTCGGCGTCGCGCCCTTTCGCCAACGCGAGGTGCAGGCGGCCGTGCACCGCCATTCCGCGTCACAGTGGCAGCACTACCTCCACCGCTGCGCGGCGCTGGACCTGCGGGTCAAGCGGGCGCGCTCGGACGCGTGGGATGCCTTGCTCGACCTCTCGCTCGCGGTGGCCGGTCGAGCGCCCTCACTGCGCGCAGACGCCCACGGCTGAGCACGCCGACGTTCAGGACGCGGTGCTGAGCTCGGCGATTTGCTGCAGCAACGCCTCGGGCACCTCGATGCCGTTCGCCGTGTGTTCGCGGCGCAGGTGACCTCGCCGCTCACCCGGCACCCTGACGTCGTTGCCTTCGGTCATCGCCGAGAGCATGTTGTCGAGACGCTGCGTGAACCCGTCGGCGAAAAACGCGGGGTCCAGTGCGATGATGACCTGCCCGACATTCGGCGGGCCGCCCTCGTTGTTGGAGAACATCGCGGCATCGAAAGACGCGTTACCGCCGGTCAGAACGCCCCCGAGGATGTCAACCATCAGACCGAGGCCGAAGCCCTTGGGGCCGGCGAGCGGCAGCTGGGCCCCGCGCAGCGCGGCGGCTGCGTCGGTGGTTGGCTCGCCGTGCTCGTCGATCGCGTGGCCCGGCTCGATGGGCTCTCCTTCTCGCGCGGCGCGCACGATGTTGACCCGGGCGGTGGACGCGGTTGCCATGTCAACGACCACCGGTTCTTCGCCCGCGCGCGGTGCGCTGAACGCAAGCGGGTTGGTGCCGAAGAAGGGCACCTTGCCGCCGTGGGCTGCGACCGCCTTGGAGCTGTTGGCGTACATCAGCGCAACCAGGCCCTGCTGCGCGAGTCGGCGGACAAACCAGCCCAACACGCCGGCCGAGTAGGAGCGGTTGATCGCCATCACGCCGACGCCCTCGCGACGGGCGCAGTCGATCAGACGCGCCTCGCCGTGCAGGTAGGCGGTGTGGCAGAACCCGTGGCCGGCGTCGACCACCGTCGTGCTCGCGCTGGTGCGTACGGTGCGGGGCACGGCGTCGCCCCTGACCTTGCCGCAGGCGAGGTGCTTGAGATACAGGTGTATGTAGCCGAGCCCGACATTGCGGATGCCTTCGGCTTCGGCGTCGCGCAGTTCGAGGGCGGCGGCCGACGCTTGCGTTTCGCTCGCGCCGACGCGGCGCAGGGCGTCGAAACACAGGGTCTCAATCTCGTCGAGCGTCAATCTGGGCATGGGATTCGGGCGCACTCCTGGGCGGGTGTGGGCGCGGCCGGCCTTGGGGTCGGGCCGCAGCCGGGGGCATAATGGGCGGCTATCTCAAACGCGCATTCGAGCGCAACCGTGTGGACCATGTCTGAGACTGCAGTGGCACTCGACCACGATATCACCGCCGCCGTGCACGCGCAGGCTGTCGCCGCGCGCGCCGCCGCCAAAGCCGTCGCGAGGGCCGGCGGGCAACGCCGCAAGGCCGCGCTCCTGGCCATCGCCGATGCCATCGAGGCGAGCGAGCCCGGTCTGGTCGCGGCCAACGCGCGCGACCTCGACGCCGCGCGCGCGCGCCAGCTCGCCGACGCGCTGGTCGACCGGCTCACGCTGACGCCGGCCCGCATCGCCGGCATGGCCGCCGGCGTGCGCCAGGTCGCGGCACTCGACGACCCGATTGGCGAGATCTCGGCCGTGCGTGAACAGCCGTCGGGGTTGCGTGTTGGGCAGATGCGCGTTCCGCTCGGGGTCATCGGCATCATCTACGAATCGCGGCCGAACGTCACGGCGGACGCGGCTGCGCTGTGCCTCAAGGCCGGTAATGCCACCATCCTGCGCGGGGGCTCGGAGGCCAGACACTCGAACACGGCGATTGCCGAACTGGTGCAGGGCGGGTTGGATCAGGCTGGCTTGCCGGTCACGGCCGTGCAGCTGGTCGAGACCACCGACCGGGCTGCGGTCGGTGCGTTGCTGGCCCAGGACACCCTGGTCGACGTGATCATTCCCCGCGGTGGCAAGGGCTTGATCGAGCGCGTGGCGCGCGAGACCCGCATCCCGGTGCTCAAACACCTCGATGGCGTCTGCCACGTCTACATCGACGCCGACGCCGACCTCGACATGGCCGAACGCGTGGCGCTGGATGCCAAAACCTACCGGTACGGCATCTGCGGCGCGATGGAAACGCTGCTGGTGCACAAGGCGGTCGCGTCGGCCGTCTTGCCCGGCATTGCAGGTGCACTCGCTGCCAAGGGCGTCGTGTTGCGCGGTTGCCCGCGCAGCTGCGAGATCATCCGCGCGATGGAGGCGGCGACCGAAGGCGACTGGGCCGAGGAATACCTGGCACCGATCCTGGCCGTGCGCGTGGTCGATGACATGGACGCGGCCATGGACCACATTGCGCAGTACGGCTCACAGCACACCGATGCCATCGTCTCCAACAACCAGCGGCGGATCGACCGCTTCGTGCGCGAGGTCGACTCCGCGTCGGTGATGGTCAATGCGCCGACCTGTTTCGCCGACGGCTTCGAATACGGGCTGGGCGCCGAGATCGGCATCAGCACCGGCAAGTTGCACGCGCGCGGTCCGGTGGGTGTCGAGGGCCTGACCACGCAGAAATTCGTGGTCTACGGCGACGGCCAGACACGCGGTGCCTGACGCGGTGCGGGCCGCGTGAATCAGCGACCGGCCGGTGTGGCTGGCGGGAGACGGATCGGTGTGCTCGGAGGCACCTTCGACCCGATCCACGTCGGTCACCTTCGACCGGCGCTCGACGTCTGCCACGCGCTCGCGCTCGACGAGGTGCGGTTTGTGCCCTGCCACCTGACCCCGCATCGACCGCAACCGGAGCGCTCGAGCGCACTGCGGGCCGACATGGTCACGCTGGCCGTCGATGCCGTGGCGGCCTTCGTGCTCGACGACCGGGAGATGCGCCGCGACGTGCCGTCCTACACCGTGGACACGCTCGGTGCGCTGCGTGGCGAACACCCCGACGCCGAGCTCTATTTTCTGCTCGGGGTCGACAGCCTCAATGGCCTGGACCGCTGGCACCGCTGGTCCGAACTGCTGGGGCTGGCGCACCTGGCGCTGATGCGCCGACCGGGCTACGCGCTCAATGCCTTTGCGGCGGCGCTGCTGGCCGAGCACGGCCTGACGGCCGAGGCCGCGCGCGGGCGACCCTGCGGGGGCATTGTGTCCGTCGACACGACGGCGCTGGATGTCTCGTCGACCGCGCTGCGCGCGTTGCTCGCGGCGGGGCACGACCCGAAATACCTCGTGCCGGACAGCGTGCGAGAATTTTTGCTGAACCGAACGGAATACCAGGAGTGATATGACTGAACCCATGACGAAAGGCCTGCCTGCGCCGGATGCCGTCGCGACGGCGGTGGTCGACACGCTCGACGAGATGAAAGCCCTGGATATCCAGACGCTGGACGTGCGCGACAAGACCTCCGTTGCCGATTACATGGTGGTGGCGACCGGCACCTCTCGGCGCCATGCCCAGGCACTCGCCGAACGCGTGATCGAGCGCATCGAGACGCTCGGGCTGCGCGCGCGCGGCGTCGAAGGGCTGGACGCGGCCGAGTGGGTGCTGGTCGACCTCGGTGACGTACTGGTGCACGTCATGCAGGCGCAATCCCGCGACGTGTACGCGCTCGAGAAGCTCTGGAGCGTCGGTGCTGGCGGTCGAACCCAGACGTCTGCAGGCGAGTAGGGGGACGTGCAGCTGCACCTGGTCGCGGTCGGCCAGCGCATGCCGTCGTGGGTGACCGAAGGCTACAACGACTACGCCCAGCGGTTGCGGGGTGACCATCCGCTGTCGCTGCACGAGGTTGCCGCGTCCAAGCGCGGGCGGAACCCCGAGACGGTGCGCGTGCTGCGCGAAGAGGCGCAGCGGCTCGATCGGGCCGCGCCGGCAAACGCCCGTCGCGTTGCACTGGCCGTGGCCGGCCGGACCCTGAGCACCGAGGCGCTGTCTGCGTGCCTCGCCGACTGGGGCCGGGACGGTCGCGCGCTCGCGCTTTTCATCGGCGGCCCCGAGGGCCTCGACCCGACCTTTGAAGCCGCCTGTGATGCCCGTTGGTCACTCTCGGCGATGACCCTGCCGCACCCGCTCGTGCGCGTGATCGTGGCCGAGCAGCTCTACCGCGCGGTGTCGGTGCTGCGCGGCCACCCTTACCACCGTGGGGCGTGAACAGTGACACGCCTGGTGCTGGCCAGCAGCTCGCCTCGGCGGCTCGCGCTGCTCGCCCAGGTCGGCGTGGCGGTGGAAAGCGTGTCGCCCGAAATCGACGAGACCCCGTTGCAGCATGAAACCCCGGGTCGCTACGCGCGTCGAATGGCCTTGAGCAAGGTGCGTGCGGTGGACGCCCGGCTGACGGGTCAGCCTGCCATACTCATGGCGGCGGACACGGTCGTGGCCATTGACGGCGAGGTGCTTGGCCAGCCGCAGGACGGCGAGCAGGCGCAGCGCATGCTGCACCGGCTGAGCGGGCGCGAGCACAGCGTGTTCAGCGCCGTTGCGGTCGGGCCGGTGGACGGGGCGTTCGCGTGCAAGCTGGCCGAGACACGGGTCTGGATGCGCGCGACCACGCGCGCCGAGCGTGAGGCCTACTGGGCCACCAGCGAACCGCTCGGCAAGGCTGGTGGCTATGCAATTCAGGGGATTGGTGCGGTTTTTGTGGAGCGGATCGAGGGCAACTACGCGACTGTGGTCGGCCTGCCGATCGTGGAACTGATGACGATGCTGGCCGCGCACGGTGTGACGGTGCCGCCCCTGACAGGTGATGAGAACGCATGAGCGAAGAGCTGCTGGTCAACGCCTCCCCCGAGGAAACGCGGGTGGCGACGATCGAGAACGGGGTGCTCACCGAGTTGCAGGTCGAGCGGGCCAGCCGTCGAGGGCGCGTGGGCAACATCTACCAGGGCAAGGTGGCGCGCGTGCTGCCCGGCATGGAGGCGGCCTTCGTTGATATCGGCCTGGACCGCGCCGCCTTTCTGCACGTCTCTGATATCGCGCTCGACCCCGCTGATGACGGTGTCGACGCGCGACCGCGGGCCATACAGGAACACCTGCACGAGGGCCAGCTCCTGCTGGTGCAGGTGGTCAAGGACCCGATCGGCACCAAGGGCGCGCGACTGACGACGCACCTGACCTTGCCCTCGCGTCTGCTGGTCTACATGCCACGCGAGGACACGCTCGGCGTGTCCAGCAAAATCGAGGACGAAGCCGAGCGCGATCGGTTGCGCACGATCGTGTGCGAAGCCAGCGTGGACGCGGTCGACGCGGAACGGGCGATCAGCGACGGCTTCATCGTGCGCACCGCCGCCGAGGGCGAAAGCCGCGAGTTGATCCTCCAGGACCGCGATTTCCTGGTCCGCCTTTGGCGGGCGATATGCCGCCGCGCGGAACGCGCCGCGGGCGTGGCCGTCATTCACGAGGACCTGCCGCTCGTGCTGCGCATGTTGCGCGACCTGCACGGGGACAGTGTCGAGCGCATTCGTGTCGATTCGCGCGAGAACCTGCAACGCGCCGTGGCCTTTGCCGACGAGTTTCTGCACCGGCCGGAGCTGCGGCTCGAGCACTACACCGGCGAGCGGCCGATCTTCGATCTGTTCAACGTCGAAGACGAGATCCAACGCGCGCTCGAGCGCAAGGTGCCGTTGAAATCCGGCGGCTACCTGATCCTCGACCAGACCGAATCGATGACCACCATCGACGTCAACACCGGGGGGTTCGTCGGCCACCACAACCTCGAGGAGACCATCTTCAAAACGAACCTCGAGGCGGCGCAGGCGATCGCCCGGCAGCTCAAGCTGCGCAACCTCGGCGGCATCATCATCATCGACTTCATCGACATGATGGAAGACGAGCACAAACGCCAGGTGATGCGCGCACTGGAGAAGGCGCTCGACCGCGACCACGCCAAGTGTCAGGTCTGCAGTGTGTCGCAACTCGGCCTGGTCGAGATGACGCGCAAGCGCACGCGCGAGAGCCTGGAAGGCGTACTGCTCGAACCGTGTACCAATTGCAACGGTCGGGGCAAGGTCAAATCGACGCTGACCCTGTGCTACGAGATCTCCCGCGAGATCATCCGGCAGGTACGCCAGTTCGACGTGCGCTCGCTTGCGGTGCTCGCCTCGCAGGACGTGGTCGAGCAGTTCCAGAACGAACAGTCCGACGTGCTGGCGGAGCTCGAAGCCTTCGTCGGTGTCCCGATTCGGCTGCAGGGCGAGCCGATCTACACCCGTGAGCAGTACGACGTTGTCCTCTTCTGAGCGCCGACGCGGCGCGGTCGGCCGGGGGGTCAAGCGCGCAGCGCAGGCGAGCCGGTCTGCGTTCCTCTGGTTCGTGTTCTTTTCGATTTGTCTGGTCGCCGTGCTGCTCAGCGCGGCGCGCTGGTGGTTGCCCAGTGTGGTCGACCGCAACCAGCACAGCCTGGTCCAGCGCATCGGCGACAACATGGGTGTCGAACTCGGCGCCGACAGCGCGCGGCTGAATTGGAGCCACTGGGGGCCGAGCTTGCACCTGGACGGTCTGCGGGTGGACCTGCCGGGGGTGGAGGCGCCGCTGACCCTCGACCGGGTCGAAGCCAGTCTGGACCTGCGCCAGTTGGTCCAGTACCGCAAGTTGATCGTCGACGAGGTCACGCTCAAAGGCCTGGCGATCGAGATCGGCCGCGACGGGAACGGCGACTGGTCCGTGGCGCTCGACCGCGGCCAGTCTTCCGGCACCGGCCTGCAGAGCACGCTTGCGGCGCTCGCCCGGTTTGGCTGGATCAACATCAGCGAAGCCTCGCTGCGGTGGCGTGACGCGGTGTCGGAGCAGACCTACGACGTCGACAACATCGCCATTGTTGCCAACAACCGAGACGGGCAGCTGCGCGTCTCGGTCGAGGCCGACCTGCCCGAAGACGTGGGTGGCCATATCCGGGCCGTGGCCAATGTGTCGGGGGATGCCGAGAACGGCTTCCAGGGTCGGACCTACGCGAGTCTTGACCGGGTGGAGTTGCGCACCTTGTCGTCGCTGCTCAACGCACGCGATATCGTACCGGTGGGCGAGGTCCGTGATGTGCAACTCTGGAGTCGCATCGAAGACGGGCGTTTCGCCGACCTGCAGTACCAGCTCTCCGGAGACCGGGTGGCACTCGAAGACGGTGCACAGCAGACGCGCTGGTACCTCGACTTCTTCAGCGCTACCGGTGGCTGGAATCGCACCGAAGCGGGCTGGCGCACCTGGCTGGACGACACCGTGTTGGCGCGGGACGGTGTGGCTTGGCGGCCAGGTTTGACCACCCTTGACCGACAGCGTGATGTGCTGGTGGGCACCGGCCAGCTGCTGCGCATCGAGGAAGTGCGGGATCTGGTACTGCCCTGGCGCCACCTGCCGGCCCTGGCCGGCGTCGCCAACTGGCTCGAGGGCAGTTTGCCCAGTGGCGAGTTGGCGCTGTGGAAAGTGGCTCTGCCATTGCCGTCCGCCACTCCAACCCATGCGGAGGACACGCTTGCGCAGGCAGACCCGGTTGTGGTCGACACACCCGTTGTGCTGCCAGCGGGCTTGCAGTTCGAGGGTGTGGTCACCGGGTGGCGAAACACCCGGTTCGGGGCCTTGCCCGGGATCGAGAACGTCGACGCCGCTGTCCGTGTCAGTGACGGCCGCTTCAGTGCCCGGGTGGAGGGCGAGGGCAGCGTGCTCGATGCGCCCGCACTGTTCCGCACGCCGTTGCTGCTCGATCGGGTTGCCGGTCAGTTCGACGGCGAGCTGTCGTCGACCGGCCGGTGGATCAGCACCGATGACGTGCTTGTCGACACGCCGCATTTTCAGATGCTTGCCCAGGTGTCGGCGGCGCGGTCCGCCAGCGACCGCGGCGTTGACCTCGACGTTCGCGGCTCCATCCGCGACCTCGACGGGCGGTACCTGAGCACCTACTACCCCCAGGGGGCAATGCCCGAGCGGTTGCAGGCGTGGCTGGAGCGCAGCCTCCAGGGCGGGCGCGTGCCGCGCGGCGATTTCCTGTTGCTCGGCAACACGGCCGACTACCCGTTTCGCGCCAGCGAAGGGCGACTCGATGTCCAACTCGACGTCGAAGACCTGGCCATGGAGTACAACACGCTCTGGCCGGTGCTGACGGCCATGAACGGCGCGTTTCGGCTCGACGGCATCGGTGTCAGGTTCAACGGCGAGGCGCAGATCCTGGGCGGTGCAGCGCGCAACGTCGACGCGCGGATTCCCGACGTGCGCGCCGCGCGCATGCGCATCGACTCGGCGTGGTCTGGCGACAGCGAAACGCTGGTCGACTGGTTGCGTCAGGGCCCACTTGCGAGCGCAGTGGGTCGGCATTTTCGTGATCTCGAGATCGCCGGGCCGGTGACCTTGCAGATTGCACCCGATTTCGGCCTGCGGCCGAACATGCCAGCGACGATCGAGGGTGTGGCACTGTTTCGCGACGCGCGATTCGAATTGACCGGGCCCGACCTCGTCTTCGACGGGGTGTCGGCGCGCGTGCCGTTCAACCAGCGGGGTCTGCTCGGGCACGAGCTCGAGGGCACCTTCCTCGGCAACCCGATCCAGGTCGCCGTGACCACCTCGGACGACCAGCGCGCAGTGCGAGCCGAGGCGCTGACCGATGTCGACCTCGGACTCTGGCTGAGTGACCGCGGTGTCCCGATTGCCGAGTGGGTGGACGGCCTCAGCCGCTGGGACGTCGTTGTGGACGTCACACCGACGGTGTCCGGTGGCCCCACGCAGGTGGCGTTCAACGCGGTCAGTGACCTGCGCGGTGTGCAGGTGACCGCGCCCGAACCGGTGGCGAAGGACGCAGCCGTGGGCCGGACCTTGCGCGTTGAAGCCAGCATCGGCTCGGCCGCGACCGACCAGTGGCAAGTGACCTACGGGGAGGACGCCACGGTGGCCTTCTCGATGCGTCGTGGCGCGCTGGAGGCCATGGCGATCGGCGCGGGGTCGCCGGCACCGGCCTTGCCGGAGCGCGGTGTGCGGGCGCGTGTCGACTGGCCCCGGGCCGACCTCGAACGCTGGTACACCGCTCTCGACCGCTGCTGCCTCTCAGGCGAGGGCGAGGACGAGGTCAGCATCGACGTCTACGCCCGCGTGGATGCCGGAGCCTGGTTGGGTGTGCCGATCGGTGAGGTCACCTTGCAGTTGGCCGAAGTCGCCGACGCGGTCGAAGGCCAGATCGCCGGCGACGTGGTGGACGGCCGTTTCCGCTATACCGGTGGTGCGCGCCCCAACTTGCAGGCGGACCTGACGCGTGTGGATGTCACGCCGCTGATGGACGGCGAGTTCGAAATCAGCGAGTCGCCACCGAGTCACCCGCGCGACTACCCGGCCACGCGCATCGGTGTGCGGGAGTTGCGTGTGGACAACCTGCGGTTCACGGATGTCGACATCGCAACCCAACCGACAGCAAACGGCCTCGAACTCACGGAACTGGTGGCGCGCTCGCCGCTCTACACCGCGCAGGGGGCCGGCCGCTGGGTGCAGAGCGATGCGGGCGAGGACATCAGCCACCTGGAGTTGTTTGCGCATTCGAACGACGTGGGCCTCGCGGTGTCCGACATGGGCAGTGTCGGGACGCTGTCAGGTGGGCAAGGGCAACTCAGTGTGTCAGGTACCTGGGATGACACCATCTGGGCCCCCGACCTTGCGTCGTTGGCCGGGACGATGCGCTTCGACCTCAAGGACGGGCGTGTCAACGGCCTCGACCCAGGTGCCGGGCGCGTGTTCGGGCTGCTGGCGTTGCAGACCCTGCCGCAGCGGCTCGCGCTCGATTTCTCCGACCTCGGAGACGGGTTGGGGTACGAGGTGGTGCGCGGCGAGTTCGAACTCGGAGACGGCAAGGCCACTGCCAAGGCGCTGTTGCTCGAAGGCCCGGTCGGGGTGGTGAGCGTGGTCGGGCCGATCGACTTCGTCAACCGGTCCTACGATCAGCGTATTGTCGTGCTGCCCAATGTCGGCGGCAGCCTGCCGTTGATCGGCGCCTTCGTGGGAGGCCCGTTGACAGCGGCCAGCGTGTTTCTCGCCGACAAGGTATTGCGGGGCATGGGGGTTGACGTAAACCAGTTCGGCCGCCGTGATTACAGTCTCACCGGGGATTTCGACGCGCCCGAGTTGACGCAGATCCTGCTCGAGAACTCTGCCGCGGCCACCAGCGGCGCAAACGTGGACCGCTGAGCAGTCCACGCCACGACAACAGCAAAAGGGTAAGGGAATGGCTGACACTTTCGACCTCGCAACCGAGCGACTGCTGTCGCCTTCGGGGCTCACCGAATCGGACTTGCACAGCGCACTTGGCCAGATCATGACGCGTGGCGTGGATTCCGCGGACCTGTACTTCCAGGCCAAGCAGAACGAATCCTGGGTGCTCGAGGACGGCCTGGTGAAAGAGGGGGGGTTCTCAATCGACCAGGGCGTCGGCGTGCGCGCGGTCAGCGGTGAGAAAACCGGCTTCGCCTACTCCGACGAGATTCTGCTGCCGGCACTCCACGAAGCCGCCACCAGTGCGCGCGCGATCGCACGCGGTGGTGAAGCGGCCGCAGTGCAGGCCTGGCACAAGCCGGTACCGCGCGATTTGTACGGCTCGGGCAACCCGATCGGTTCCCTCGATGAGCCGGCCAAACTGGAGTTGTTGCGCCGTGCAGACGCCGCGGCGCGCGAACAGGACCCGCGCGTGACGCAGGTGATTGCAAGTGTGGCTGCAAGCCACGAAGTCGTGTTGGTTGCCGCCAGCGACGGCACGCTCGCCGCCGATCTCCGGCCGATGGTGCGGTTGAACGTGACCGTGTACGTCGAGAGCAACGGACGTCGCGAGACCGCCAACGCCGGGTCTGGCGGGCGCTTCGACATGGCGCAGCTGGCCGCTGACAACGAGCCGGAACACCTCGCACGCGAGGCGGTGCGGCAGGCGCTGGTCAATCTCGACGCTGTCGACGCCCCGGCCGGCGAAATGGTCGTGGTGCTCGGCAACGGCTGGCCGGGTGTGTTGTTGCACGAGGCTGTCGGTCACGGACTCGAGGGCGATTTCAGCCGCAAGGGCACATCGGTGTTCTCCGGACGGGTCGGCGAGCAGGTCGCCTCGCGCGGCGTCACCGTGGTCGACGACGGCACCCTCGACGGCCACCGGGGGTCGCTCAACATCGACGACGAGGGCGTGCCGAGTCAGTGCAACACGTTGATCGAGGACGGTGTCCTCGTCGGCTTCATGCAGGACAAACACAACGCGCGGCTCAACGGGGTCGAACCGACCGGCAATGGCCGACGGCAAAGCTACGCGCACACGGTCATGCCCCGCATGACCAACACCTACATGCGTGCGGGCGAGCACGATCCGCAAGCGATTCTCGCTTCGGTGAAAAAGGGCCTCTACGCCGTGAACTTCGGCGGCGGTCAGGTCGACATCACCTCGGGCAAATTCGTGTTTTCGGCCTCGGAGGCCTACCTGGTCGAGAACGGCAAGCTGGGCGCGCCGGTCAAGGGCGCGACCCTGGTCGGCAACGGGCCGGACGTGATGACACGCATCGGCATGGTCGGCAACGACCTCGCGCTCGACCGCGGCGTCGGCACCTGCGGCAAGCAGGGGCAGTCCGTGCCGGTCTGCGTCGGCCAGCCGACGCTGCGTGTCGACGGCCTGACCGTGGGCGGCACGGCAACCGCGTGATCGCCGGGGATCAGGGTGTCGGAGTTGGCCAGTCCTGCCGCAGCAGCGGCGCATGCGCGCCTTCGCTGGTGATCACAATGTGTGTGGCGTCGCGCGAGAAGGCCACGGCTTCGGCCTGCGCGAGTCGGTGATCGGGCAACGCGTCAAGCCGCGAGAGCGCGGTGAGCCAGGTCTCGCCGTCACGCCGCGTGACGGTGCGCGCGCGACGGTAGCCCAACACCACGGCGTGGCGCCCGTCGGCGCTGATGTCGAGGGCGGTCACGTGGCTGCCCACGGCGAGCAGTTCGGGTTGACGCAGCAGCGCCAGTGCACTCGGTGGGCCGTCGGGTGCAACCACGCCAACGTGCTCGAGACGGTGCACGGCCGTGGGCGTGTCGAAGGCGCTCAGCGGCAGGCGGTAGAGTCGGCCGGGTCGGTCGCGTTTGGACAGCACCAGGATCTCCCCGCGGAGCGGGTCGACCGCCACGGCCTCGGCGTCGCGGGGGCCGTCGGGGTAGCGCACGGACACGGTCGCGGTCACCCTCGCGCGGCGCGCTTCCGGCGCCGGCTCGGCGACGAGGTGCAGCGCGACCCGTTGCCGTCGCGCCCGGTTGTCGCCGGTGTCGGCGATCAACAACCAGTTGCTGTCGCGCCAGCGAAAACTGGCAAGGTCTTCCCAGTCACGGTTTCGTGCGCCAACCACGGGCAACCTGGCCAGCGTCGCGCCGTCCTCGCTCAAGCGGAACAGGGCCGCGCGGTTGCCGCCGTCGTTCAGCGCCCAGTACCCTCTGGGCCCGGCGAGGGTGGCGGCGAGGCCGCTGGCTTCGACCAGGCGCGCATCGCGCAACGCGGCAACGCTCGGCGTGCGGGCACACGCGGTGAGCGCACCGAGGCAGCAAAGCACAAGGCCACACAGGATCAGTCTGAGCATCGACGCAATCGGGGCGGTCGGTTCTCGCCCGCACACACGGAATCACCATGACAACGATTGACATTTTGCAACACGACAGTCCCGTCGCGCTAACCGCGGTGGCCGAGCAGGTTCTCGACAGTGCCCGGCGAAACGGCGCCACCAGCGCGGACGTCGATGTGTCCCGTGGTGTCGGTCGCGACGTGGGGGTACGACTGGGCGAAGTGGAAACGCTCGAGCAGCAGCGCGACCGCAGTCTTGATGTGACGGTGTACGTTGGCCAGCGCAAGGGCTCGGCGTCGACGGCCGATTTTTCGCGCGATGCGGTCGACGCCGTGGTCGCACAAGCCTGCGCGTTCGCGCGCCACGGCTCCGAGGACCCGGCGGCGGGCCTGGCCGACGTCGAGCTGATGGCGACCGCGTTGCCGTCGCTCGATCTGTACCACCCCTGGCAATTGGATGTGGATCAGGCGATCGATCTTGCGCTCGCGTGCGAAGCGGCCGGCCGTGGCGCCGAAGCCCGCATCAGCAACTCCAACGGCGCCACCGTGGCGAGCTACGCCGGAGAGAGTGTTTATGCGAACAGCCACGGCTTTGTACACCACACGGCCGGCACCCGCCACAGCGTGAGTTGTTCGCTGGTTGCAGGCGAGAAGGACGCCATGCAACGGGAGTATTGGTACACCGCCGCGCGCGCCGCGGAGGATATGCAGGACGCCGAAGCGGTGGGGCGCGAGGCGGCCAGGCGCACCGTCGCGCGGCTCGGGCCGCGGGCGATCAAGACCGGTCGGTACCCGGTGCTGTTCGCACCGTCGATGGCGCGCGGCCTGATGCAGTCGTTCATCGGGGCAATCAGTGGCGGTGCACTCTACCGCAAGGCGAGTTTTCTGCTCGAGTCCCTGGGCGAGCCGGTGTTCCCGGCGTTCCTGAGCGTATCCGAAGACCCGTTCATCCCGCGCGCGCTGAGCAGCTCGGCGGTGGACAGCGAGGGTGTCGCACGGCAGGCGCGCAAGTTGATCGACCGGGGCGTGCTGACCGGTTGGGTGCTTTCGAGCTACAGCGCGCGCAAACTCGGTTTGCAAACCACCGGCAACGCGGGCGGTGTCTGCAACCTCACACTCGACTGCGAGACCCAGTCCTTCGACGCGCTCCTGAAGACCCTGGGCCGTGGCCTGCTGGTCACCGAGATGATGGGCAATGGCGGCAACCCGGTGACCGGCGATTATTCGCGTGGCGCCGCCGGTTTCTGGGTCGAGAACGGCGAGATCGCGCACCCGGTGGAGGGCGTGACTGTGGCAGGCAACCTGCGCGACGTGTTCGCCAACGTCGTGGCAGTGGGCGATGACAGCTGTCTGACGGCGAACCTGCGCAACGGCTCGATGCTGATCGGTGAACTGACGGTCGCCAGCGCGGACTGAACCGTCGCGGTCGGCGCGCCTAGCGCTGCAGCGACTGCAGCTCGAGCACGCCACCGTCTTCGCCGTCCTCGCCGTACATCATGCGAATCGGGATGTTGCCATCGGCGGTTGCAATCCAGTACTGCACGGTGCGTTTGCCGGAGTGGTAGCGCAGGCGGAGGGTGTTGAAGTTGCCTGCCGGCGTCGACACGGTCTCCCGGCCCAGCAGTTCGAGCCGCCGCTGGGAGGGTCCGTGGCGGCTGACCACGTTGAGCAACACGTCGCCCTCGCTGCGTTCGCCGACCAGTCGGGTCACGTTGAACAGCATCGAGAGTCGATCCCAGGCACCGGAATCGGGCGTCTCGTAGCGCATGGGTTCACCGACATCGCGCACCACGTCCAGTGCCTCGTCGACAAATTCGATGCGCAGCAGGCGTCGCCCTTCCTTTTGTCCCGGCCGTTCGTAGCGGTAGTGGTGGGGCAGGATGGCACCGTCTTCGGCCGCCAGGAATCGGCTGATCTCCTGGCTGTTGATGTAGCGGGAGAACAACCGGAACAGTCCCGTTGCGCGGGTCTTCAGTTGCACCTGCCAGTGGCCATCGCGTTGCGCGAGTGACAGGCTTGCCTCGCCGGCCTTGCTGCCTTTGTAGTAGACGCGGTATGTCGCCTCGAATGGGGCGAGGGCGTCGCGCGCCGCCCATGCCGGTGCCATAAACAGGCACAGGAGTGCCGCGACAAGCGAGCATCTCCAAGGGATTGGGCGTGGCGGCATCGGTTGGCCTGCGTGCGCGGGGTGTGTCGGTCTCTCTCAGACCTCGAGCGGTGCTGCCAGTTTCGTGTCGCCCCGATGCACGTGGCCATGCCGGAGGGTGACTTGGCCCGTGGCGCACCAGGTCAGCACCTGAGGATAGAGGACATGCTCGCGCTTGAGCACCCGCTCGGCGAGGGAATCCGCGGTTTCGCCGGCCCGGATGGCCACACGCGACTGCGCTATCAGCGGACCCCCGTCGAGTTCGGCGGTCACGAAGTGCACCGAGCAGCCAGCCTCGCGGTCACCGGCATCGAGTGCGCGCTGGTGGGTGTCGAGGCCCTTGTGCCGCGGCAACAGGGAGGGGTGGATGTTCAGCAGGCGGCCGTGCCAGCGGTCGCAAAAGGCCGCCGGCAGCACGCGCATGAACCCGGCGAGGGCGACCAGCTCGGCGCCGACGGCCTCGAGTTGCGTCGTCAGGGCGCGCGCCCAGGTGTCGCGGTCCGCGTGATCGCGTGGGGCACAGACCGCAGTCCCGACCCCGCGTTGCGCGGCCAGCGCCAACCCGGCCGCCTCGGGCGTGTCCGCCAGCACCAACACCGGCAGGGCGGGCAGCTGGCCGGCTTCGATCGCGTCGAGCACGCGCAGCATGTTCGATCCCCGGCCGGAGATGAGCACCGCGAGCCGGCGTGCGGGCTCAGACAAAGCGGATCGGCTCGCCATCGCCACGGGCGTCGATGTCGCCGACCACGAACGGCGCCTCACCGTGGTCCTCGAGCGTGGCGCACAGCCCGTCGACCGCCGCCTCGGGCACGATCAGGGTGAAGCCGATGCCGCAGTTGAAGGTGCGTCGCATCTCGGTGTCCTCGATACCGCCACGCTCGGACAGCCAGTCGAACACGCTCGGTTGCCGCCAACGGCCGAGATCGATGCGCGCCGCTGTGCCCTCGGGCAAGACCCGCGGGATGTTCTCCGTCAAACCGCCGCCGGTGATGTGGGCCATGGCGTGCACCGGGTGCGCCTTGAGCGCGGCCAGCACGCTGCGCACGTAGATGCGCGTGGGCGCGAGCAGCAGGTCGCGCAGTGTCTCGCCGTCGAGTTGGGTGTTCAGCGTGTCGCCGCTCTGTTCGAGCACCTTGCGAATCAGGGAGAAGCCGTTGCTGTGCGGGCCGGAGGAGGGCAGCGCAACGATGCGATCACCCGGTGCGACGCGCGCCGTGTTGACGATCGCGTCGTGCTCCACCACACCCACACAGAAGCCGGCCAGGTCGTAGTCGCCCTCTTGATACAAGCCTGGCATCTCGGCAGTCTCGCCGCCGAGCAAGGCACACCCCGCCAGTTCGCAGCCGTGCGCGATGCCCTCGATCACCGTGGTCGCGGTGTCGACGTCGAGCGCGCCGGTGGCGTAGTAGTCCAGGAAGTAGAGCGGTTCGGCGCCGGTGACCAGAACGTCGTTGACGCACATGGCCACGAGGTCGGTGCCGATACCGCTGTGGTCGCCGGCGTCAATCGCAAGTTTGAGCTTGGTGCCGACGCCGTCGGCACCGGAGACCAGCACCGGGCGGGTGTAGCCGGTGGGCAACTCGAACAAACCACCGAAGCCGCCGAGCCCGCCGAGCACGCCGTCGCGGTGCGTGCGACGCACCGCCGGTTTTATTCGCTCTACCAGTGTGTTGCCGGCGTCGATGTCCACACCGGCGTCGCGGTAACTCAATGCGTTGCGCCGCGTGTCGTTCATGGGCGTTCCCGTTTGGAGCAGGTCAACCGGCTATTCTACACTGTGCGTCCACGGTCTCGGCCCCCGATCCCCTGCTTGGTGCTCAACGATGCGCTCACTCGGCTTCTTACTGGTTTTCGCCTCGGTGGTTGCGGGCACGGCAGCGCCGCTGGCCCACGCGGCCAGCCTGGAATCGCGGATCACCGTCCCGAGTCGCGGCGATTCGGAGCGTGCTGCCGGGGCGATTCGGGCGCTGTTCAACGTGCTCGGCGAGCTCTACCCGTCGGATCACCCGATGACGGCGAGCGAGCGCCGCGAAATCGCCGGCGAGGCCAACGATTTCGTGCAGCGTTACGGCTACCTGACCGACGACGCGGGCCAGATAGTGTTGCGCTTGCAGTTCGACGAAACCGCGATTCGTGCGCGGGTGTCGTCGCTGGTCGGCGAGCCGACCGACGTGCCCGGGGTCGAGGCCGCGCTGCTCTGGTTGGTGGTGGCGCAGGACACCGAAGACCTGGTGCTCACCGAAGGCGCCCAGGGGGTGTTGCCCGACACCCTCGATCAAATCGCGAACGCCATCGGACAACCCCTGTTGTACCCGCGTGACGACGCCTTGCAACAGGCCGGTCTCTCCACGCGGGATATCCGCAACGCCGACGAGTCGCGGCTGCTGCCGGCGTCGCAATCCTACCCGGCAAGCCAGGTGGTGGTGCTGCGCATGACCGCTGATGGTGACCAGTGGCGGGGTGACTGGACGCTGCTTGGCGCAAGTGAACGCTGGTCCAGCGCGGGCTCGCTCAGCGACATGCTGCAGATCGGCCTGACCGCCTACCAGGGTCGGGCGGCGGCCCTGGCCGCGGCGGCACAAGCGGCGGGCGGTTTCGGGTCGAGCGCCGGCGACGTCACGCTGGCGATCGGCGGCGCCGTGCGCGCGACCGACTACGCTTGGGTTTTGATCGAGCTGCGCGAGCGGTTTCGCACCGGTCAGGTCCGGATTGCGGCGGTGTCCGGCGGCCAGTTGTTGTTCGTCTTGCGCGAGGCCGGCGATGTGCCGAGTGTGGCGCAGACGCTGGCAACCATCCCACAGCTCCAGGTGATCCTGCCCTCGCAGTCGGAGGCGGTCGCCGGCCAACGCGCCGCGGACCTCAGCTACCTGCTCGTGCGCTGAGACCCCTGTGACCGGCACCCCGCAGTTGCCGCTCGACCTGCAGGTCGAGCGGCCGCCACGCTTCGAGAACTACTGGACGGCGGCCACCGACCCGGTCGTGCCCCTGCTGCGTGCCCATGCGCTAGGCTACGCGGAGGCGGCGTCATCGGCGGCGCGTGAAACCGTCGTGTTCCTCTGGGGCACGGCGGGCGCAGGCAAATCGCACCTCTTGCTGAGCAGCGTCCACTGCGCCCGCGCCCACGGGCGGTCGGCGCGCTGTATCGGCACCGATGAGGTGGTGCGGGGTGTCGCATTGGACGGCGTGTCGCTCCTCTGTGTGGACGACGTGGACGGGGTCGCCGGCGACCTGGAGGGCGAGCGCAACCTGCTCGATGCCTTTGAAACCCTGCGCACGCGCGGTGCGCAGCTGGTGGTGTCCGCGGCCCGGCCGCCGGCGGCGGTCTCCTTCGTGCTGGCCGACCTGCAGTCACGTCTGATGTGGGGGCCGGTGCTGCGAATAGACCCGCTGAGCGACGAGGCGCTGCGTCTGCATTTTCGCGCACACGCCGACCGCTACGGTCTGCAGATTCCGGACGACGTGGTCGAGTACGTCGCCCGCCGGTGTCCGCGGGACGCGGCGTACCTCGAGGCGTTGGCCGAGGCCTTGCACAGGCAGTCGCTCGCGGAAAAGCGCCGTGTGTCGATCCCGATGGTGGCGCGGGTTACGGCGTGAGCGGCCGGTGACTCAGTCTGCGGGCGCGTCTGTCGGTGGCGTCGGTCGCGGCGCCAGGCGCATGTAGAAGTAGCTGCCGACAATGATGCCAACGGCGCTGACGGTCAGGAGGGCGGCGTAGAGCCGCCAGGCGGGCACGTTGGCCACCATGTCGATGCCGGCGAGGAACAGCCAGATGCCGGCAAAGCTGAGCCCGATGTGGCTCTTCGGGTGGGCGTTGAGCACACCGCGCAACGGCAGCAGCAGCGGCAGACCGAGCAGCAGCAACAGCAGCGCGCGCGGAACCGATTCGGGTGGCGACAACCAGGTGAACCAGTTCGCGATCAGTGCGAGGGCAAACAACTGGGAGCCGAGTGCGAGCCAGCGGGCGGCGGCGAGGCCGGTCATGGCCGCACCAGCCGCACGGCAGTGTGTGCGAGCCGGGCGCCGAGGGCGCGGGCCAGCGCCAGTTCGGTTTCGTCCACGGCGCGTGTGCCGTCGGCGCCACTGACGTGGCTCGCGCCGTAGGGCGTGCCGCCCCCGGTCGTGTGGTTCAACGCGGTCTCGCTGTACGGTAACCCGACGATCAGCATGCCGTGGTGCATCAACGGCACGATCATCGACAACTGCGCGGCCTCGTGGCCGCCGTGCTGCGAACCGCTTGCGGTGAACACCGCGCCGGGTTTGCCGGCGAGCGCGTTGCCGAGCCAGGCGTCGACGTGGCTGTCCCAGAAGTGCTTCATGCTCGCGGCCATGTTGCCGAAGTAGGCCGGGCTGCCGCAGGCCAGGCCGTCACAACGTGCGAGCTCGTCCGCCGTGACGTAGGGCGACCCGGTTGCCGGCACGGCATCGGCGACGGCGGCGGTCTCGGCTGACACCTGCGGCACCGTGCGCAGCCAGGCCTCGCAGCCCGGCACCGACTCGACCCCGCGCGCAACGTGTGAGGCGAGTCTTGCCGTGCTGCCCGCGCGGCTGTAGTACAACACCAGAATGGCGGCCATGGTTCGACCCGGTCAAAACGCCAGTGTATCGCAGCGGGCCAACGGCGCTCGCGCACGCGCGACACCGGCCAGTCCCGCCTCGCCCTGTAGGCACTACACTCGAAACTCGACCCTAGCGCAGCCCGCCGGACCCCCGATGGAGAACTCAACGAGCCCGACCGCGCCAGCGCGTTTTCCGCCCGGGCCGCTGCGCCTGGAGCAGCTCACCGAGGCACTCGCCGCCGACGGGCTGATCAACAGCGAACAGCGCAACACCTTGATCAAGCTCGCGCCGATCCGGGCAAACAGCCGCCAGCACCCGGTGGACTTCGTCGCGGCACAGCGCTTCGAGCAGCCCGGGGACGGCACCGTGCTCGACACCGCAGCGCTGCTGCGCTGGCTCTCGGACTACTGCGGCTTGCCGGTACACACCGTCGACCCGCTGAAGGTCGACGTGGCCGCCGTGACCGAAATGGTGTCCTACAGCTACGCCGAGCGGCACGGCATCCTCGCGGTGGCGGTGACCAACGCGCGCGTGACCTTCGCGACCTCCGAGCCCTTTGAAACCGGCTGGGTCGAGGAACTCGCCCGGCTGCTGCAACGCGACATCGAGCGGGTGTTGCTCGCGCCGAGCGAGCTCAAACGCTTCGCCCTGGAGTTTTACAGCCTGGCCAAATCGGTCAAGGGCGCGCGCCAGGAAAAACGCGATGCCGCGCCGAGTGTCCACAACCTCGAGCAACTGATGGAGCTCGGCCGCAAGGGCAACCTGGACGCCAACGACCGGCACGTCGTCAGCATTGTCGACTGGCTGTTGCAGTACGCCTTTGACCAGCGCGCCAGCGACATCCACATGGAGCCTCGGCGCGACAACCTGAGCGTGCGGTTTCGGATCGACGGCGTGCTGCACTCGGTCTACGACATGCCCGACACGGTCGGACTCGCGGTGACAAGCCGCTTGAAGATCCTCGGTCGCATGGACGTGTCCGAGAAGCGCAAACCGCAAGACGGCCGAATCAAGACCCGCGACGCCGCCGAGAAAGAGATCGAGCTGCGCCTGTCGACCATGCCGACGGTGTTCGGCGAGAAACTGGTCATGCGGGTGTTCAACCCCGAGGTGGTCTCGCGCGACCTCTCGGCGCTTGGCATGTCGCGCGAGGAGAGTGCCGCCTGGCGGTCCATGCTCGAGCGACCGCACGGCATCGTCCTGGTTACCGGGCCGACCGGCAGCGGCAAGACCAGCACCCTGTACACCAGCTTGAAGCTGCTCGCCACGCCGGACGTCAACGTCTGTACCGTGGAGGACCCGATCGAGCTGGTGGAGCCGGCGTTCAACCAGATGCAGGTGCAACCCAGCATTGGCGTGGACTTCGCCGCCGGCGTGCGGACGCTGCTCAGGCAGGACCCCGACGTGATCATGGTGGGCGAAATCCGCGACGCCGAGACGGCGATGATGGCGGTGCAGGCCGCGCTCACCGGGCACCTGGTGCTCTCGACACTGCACACCAACGACGCGCCGTCCGCGGTGGTTCGCCTGGCGGAATTCGGCATCCCGCACTACCTGATCAACGCGACGCTGGTAGGCGTCATGGCACAGCGCCTCGTGCGCACGTTGTGCCCGCACTGCAAGACGCCGTCGTCGGTCGAGCCCGACGTGTGGACGGGGCTCCTCGACCCCTGGAAAGCCAAGCTGCCAACCCGGGCGCACCGGCCCGCCGGTTGCCTCGAGTGCCGAAACACCGGGTTCACCGGGCGCGTCGGTATCCATGAGATGCTCGTGCTCGATGACGCGCTGCGTGCCCTGGTGCGCGACGGCGCGGATGTCGACACACTGCGCAAGCGCGCCTACGCCAACGGCATGCGACCGATGCGGGTTGGCGGTGCGGCCAAGGTGGCCGAGGGCCTGACGACGGTCGAGGAAGTGTTGAAGGTGGCGCCGTCCGCCTTCTGAATCCGATCGCGCAGACGGTTGCCCGAGCCAGAACGGCTCAGTAGCATGCGGGGAGTTTGCCCAAGGCACCGGACCCATGAACTTTCTAGACGAACTGACCTGGCGCGACATGATGCACCAGACTGCCGGCCCGGGGGTGGAAACCCACCTCGAGACTCCGGGCCGTGTGGCCTACTGCGGTTTTGACCCGACGGCCGACAGCCTGACGGTGGGCAACTTCATCGCGATCAAGCTGCTGATGACCTGGCAGCGCGCCGGGCACAGGCCGATTGTCGTCATGGGTGGCGGTACCGGCCGCATCGGTGACCCCTCCGGGCGCGACAGCGAGCGACAGCTGCTCGACGAGGCCACCATCGAGAGCAACATCGCCCGGCAGCGCCTCGTGCTGGAGCGCTTGCTGGACTTCGACCCGGCCAACCCCCATGCCGCGGTCATCGTCAACAACCACGATTGGTTGGGACAGCTCGGCTACATCGAGATGCTGCGCGACGTCGGCAAGCACTTCTCGGTCAACGCGATGATCAAGAAAGACTCGGTCGCCGAACGCCTGAACAACCGGGAACAAGGCATCAGCTACACCGAGTTCAGCTACATGTTGTTGCAGGCCTACGACTTCCTGCACCTCAACCGCACCCACGGCTGCACAGTGCAACTCGCAGGGTCGGATCAGTACGGCAACATTGTCGGCGGTATGGACCTCATCCGTCGCCATCGCGGCGAGGGCGACGACGGCGCAGCCTTTGGTGTGACCAACAAGCTGCTCACCCTCAGTGACGGAACCAAGGTCGGCAAGTCCGCCGGCAACGCGGTGTGGTTGTCGGCCGACCGCACGTCGCCTTACGCCTTCTACCAGTACTGGTTCAACGTCGTCGACGCCGACGTGATCAAGTTTCTGCGCTGGTTCACCTTCCTGGACCGTGACACGGTTGACGCGGTCGAAGCGGAGCACGCTGTTGCGCCGCACCTGCGCACCGCGCAGCGTCGGCTCGCCAGCGAGATGACCCGCATGCTGCACGGCGAGGCGCAGCTGGCTGCGGTGGAGAACGCCAACCAGGCGCTGTTCGGGGGGGACCTTCGCGCACTGGACAGTGCCATGCTGGACGACGTGTTCGCAGACGTGCCGCACAGCGACCATGCGCTGAGCGACCTCGGCGGCGAGGCGGCGGCGCTGGTCGAGCTGCTGCCGCAGACCTCGCTGGCCAGCTCGCGGCGGCAGGCGCGTGAGTTCCTGCACAATGGCGCGGTTGCCGTGAACGGCGACAAGGTCGACGCCGAGTGCATTCTGTCGGCAGAGCATCTCTTGCACGGCCGGACGGTTCTGATCCGCCGCGGCAAGAAGAACTGGCACGCGCTGCGTTGGTCATGACCGGTTTCGACAAGACGCAGGCGGCGCTCGCGCACGTCGGCTACATCGCGGATGCAGAGCTCTCTGCGTGCATCGAGCTCGCCCAGGCGCTGAACAAGCCGGTGTTGCTCGAAGGCGAGGCCGGGGTTGGCAAGACCGGCCTTGCGCAGGCGCTGGCGCAGTCGATGGACACCGAATTGGTACGCTTGCAGTGCTTCGAGGGGCTCGATGCGAGCGCCGCACTCTACGACTGGAACTACCCGCGCCAGTTGCTCGCGGCGCGCCAGCAGAGCGAAGCGGCAGCGCTCGAGGCTAACGAGAGCGGGCTGTTCAGTGAAGCCTACCTGCTCGAGCGACCGCTGTTGCGTGCCATTCGCCAGCGTGAGCCTTGCGTGTTGTTGATCGACGAGATCGACCGCGCGGACGAGGAATTCGAGGCCTTTCTGCTCGAGTTGCTGTCAGACTTCCAGGTCACCGTGCCCGAGCTCGGCACGCTGCGCGCGCACTCCCATCCGCGGGTCATCCTGACCTCGAACGGCACGCGTGAGCTGTCCGACGCGCTGCGCCGTCGGTGCCTGTACTACTTCATCGACTACCCCGACGCGGCACTCGAGCTCGACATCGTCAAGGCTCGGCTGCCATCCATCGGTGACAACCTTGCCAAACAGGCTGTTGCGCTGGTCCAGTCCCTGCGCGGCGACGACCTCGTCAAGGTGCCGGGTGTCGCCGAGACAGTGGACTGGTGTGCGGCGTTGCTCGGGCTCGGTGTGGTGTCACTTGAAGGCGATCGTGACCGGGTGCGGCAGAGCTTCGTCTGCTTGCTCAAGACGCGGGCCGATCAATCGGTGTTGACCGACCAGCGCCTCGCCGAGTTGCTCGACGCGTCCGCCTCGACGTGACCCGTGGCTGACATCGACGCCTGGCGCATCGAAGCTCGCGTCCTGGCTTTCCTGGCAGCGGCCCGCACGGCGGGTTTCAGCGGCGGGGTCGGCGATGCGGTGACCGCCGTCTCGGTCGCCCATCGGGGGGCGGCTGTGCACCGCGCCCGGTTTCGGGCGCAGATGCGCAGCGTGGTCTGTGGCACACGGGAGGAATGGCGCCGCTTCGACGCCTTCTTTGACCGCTGGTTCGAGCGCGAGCGCGTGCATCTCGACGGCGCAGATCCGGAGTTGCAAGGTGTGGCTGCGCCGGATGTCGCCCCCACGCAGTCGACCGCACGCCCACTCGACGACGCCGCGGCGCAGGCTGGCGCGTCGGAGTCGGATGGCGTGCCACAACACCTCGACTTCGCTGCGGTCTTCGACCCCCGGGAGATGGCGGATATCGAGCGCTGGATCGACCAACTCACGCGTCGGATCCGGCGGCGGCTGGCACGGCGACGCCGGCCGAGCGCGCACGGCCGACTGCACTTTCCACGCACCCTGCGGCGCGCGCACGCTACGGGCGGTGAACCGGTACGGCTCGCGACCACGGGTCGTCGTCGGCAGTTGCCACACCTGGTCGTGTTCGTCGACGTCTCGCAGTCGATGTCGGCCTACGCCCATTTCTTCCTGCGCTTTGCAAAGGGGCTGGCGGGGGCGTTCGAGCAGTGCGAAGTGTACGGCTTCGACACCGAACTCATGCCGCTCGGGGACGTTGCGCGCTCGCACGGTCGACTCGATCGGGCGTTGCAGGACGCGCCGGTCTGGCGGGGAGGCACCCGCATCGCCCATGCGATTGACACCTTCCTGCGCTGCCACGCACGCACCGCACTCAAGCGGCGCTCGACAGTGCTGATTCTCAGCGATGGCTTTGACACGGCACCGCCGTCGCACCTTGCTGAGCAGATGGCCGCACTGAGGCGCCAGGTCAAACGGGTGTTGTGGTTGCACCCCCTGCTCGAGCGCGAAAACGGCCCGGCGCTCGATCCCTGCATCGTGCAAGCCCGGCCACACATCGACAAACTCCTGCCGGCGCAGTCGCTCGCTGCCCTCGAGGCGATTGCGGCCGAGCTCGGGTGACGTGGGGGGCGCTATGCGGGTCAGGCGTCGCCAGCTTCCTCGGGGGTCTTTGCGACAATGGTCAAGGCGTGCAGCTCGCCGGATTTGATAAAGGCTTCCAGCGCCGCGTAGACCAGCTTGTGGCGGGCCAGGGTGCGTTTGCCGACGAACTGCGCACTGATGACCGTGGCTTCGAACTTGTAGCCGTCGCCCTCCAGGCGTGCGGTGTCGTTCGGGAAGGCGTCAGTGAGCGCCTGATTCATCGCTTCAAATTGCATGCAGTGTCCCTGGCATCACGCGGCGCGGCGCCGTGTGATCAGTTGGGGTTTTCGTAGAAGACGTACTGGGTCGAGTAATCCGAGACCTCGAAGTACACCTTGGTGTTTTCGTCACCGTCGATCACGCCGTTGAGGTTGGCGTCGAGGTGGCCGTAGCCGAAGCGGTAGGCGCGCGGCACGCCGGTGTCAGTGCCGGTGCCGGTGGTCATCTTGTCGATGCGCATGAAGCGCCTCACCAGTACGCCGCCGCTGTAGATTTCCAGGACGCCGTTGGTGCCGGTCCAGTTCTGCATGGCCCGCCCGAGCTTGTTCTGCGTCTCCTGCGTGCACGCGGACAGCACCACAATCGACAGCGAGAGGAAAAGTGTACCCATGCTGTTACGCATGCACGGAGCTCCATGGGGAATACAATGGGGGCGTCAGTGTAGCCGCTTGCGTCAGAGTCGGTAAACGGTTGACCATTCGCGGTCCGGCAAATCCGTGTGTGACCGGACCGCGCCGTGCGCGGTCAACAACCCTGGGTCGTCGCATGTTCAATTCGTTTCACAGGACAGTGACATGAACCACCTTTCCCGATCTGTGATTGCGGCAGCCCTCGTGGGGCTGATTGCACCACCGACGGCCCAGGCCCAGTGGTATCTCGGCGTGGGGACGGGCGACGCCAACGTGGATTCGGACACCACGCCACCCACGGTCGTGCGTGGCAGCGATGGCTTCATCCGGTCCAATGACGATCTGCCGTGGAAACTGGTGGTTGGCCACACGGCCGAGCCACTGTCAGTCGAGGTGTTGCTGGCGCACTTCGGCGATTTGTATCTGGACCCCGACGGTGTACTGGAGCGACGTGTGACAGGCGTAGTCGGTCGCAAACAACTCCTCGGCAGCGTGTGCGACGCGACACGGGCCTACGACCTCTCGGCGTCCCTCGGTGTGGGCCACGTGCGGTCGCGCTACGAGGGTGTGGCCGCCCGACAAGACGCCTCGGCCGCACTGATCGGCGGACTGAGTGCGAGCATGCAACTGGGCGACGAGGTGGCGCTGCGCGCCGACTACGACTACTTCGACAGCGACACGCAACTGACCACGGTATCGCTGGTCATGCACCTGGGCGACATCACGCACTGCGAACGGACCGCGCCGTCGGTGCAACCGGTGCTCGCGCCGGTGACGGCGACGCCAACAAACCCGGCGGTGACCGAGGACGCGACCGCGCCCACACCAGCTGAGCCGACACGCGCCGCCAGCGCGGGCACGGGGCAACTGCCCGACATCCTCTTCAACCCCGATTCGACCTTCCTGACCGACGCGGCAGTGGCCCAGATCGACCGGCTGGCGCGACTGCTCGCGGCCTACCCGACGATGGTTGTCGAGTTGCAGGGCCACAGCGACGGCGCGGAGTGGGGCGGTTCGGCACTGGGCCTGTCGGCCGAGCGCGCACGGCGGGTGGCCACCGGGCTCGCGCAACGCGGTGTAGACCGCGCCCGCCTGCAACTCGCGGGCTACGCGGACAGCCGACCGGTGGCGAGCAACGGCGGCACCGCGCTCAACCGGCGTGTGCAGTTCCGGATCGTGTCACTGCGCTAGAAGCTGTCGTCACAAGCCGGATAATCGGCTGCAAACAACGTGGGCGTCGTACGTCGGGCGTCGCACGCATTGCTGCGCTTCCGCTGCTCGTGTACCAAAACGTACACTGCGCTGCGGGTCTCGCAAATCGTTCCACGCCGGCGCCGTTTTCGCTTGATTCTTCGACTCGTGACGACAGCATCAAGGCGCCACCTGCCACCGTGTGGCTGCGTTCAAGGCGCAGCCATGGCGTGGATTCCTAGGAAGACCAGGTGTCGCGCAAGGCCACCGTGCGGTTGAACACGCGGCGCCCGCCGTCGCTGTCGGGGTCGACACTGAAATACCCGAGCCGTTCGAACTGGTAGACCGACTCGTGGGCCGCGTCCGCGAGGTCGGCTTCAAGCTTCGCACCCGCGTGTACCGTCAGCGACGTCGGGTTCAACACCGCCATCATGTCGTCTTCGGCCGCGGGGTTCGGCACCGTGAAGAGCCGGTCGTACACCCGCACCTCGGCGTCCAGGGCGGTCGCGGCGTCGACCCAGTGGATGACACCCTTCACTTTGCGCCCCTCGGGTTTCTTGCCGAGTGTGTCGGGGTCGAGGCTGCATTTCAGCTCGATGACCGCACCGGAGTCGTTGCGGATGACCTCGTCGCAGCGGATCACCCACGCACCGCGCAGCCGCACTTCGCCGCCGGGCATCAGACGCTTCCACTTGGGCGGTGGGTCGTCGCTGAAATCGTCCTGTTCGATCCACAGGGTGTGGCCGATCGCCGCGTGGCGTACACCGCGCGACGGGTCCTGCGGGTGGTTGGGCAATTCGATGCGGTCAGGCCCCTCGGGCGGCAGGTTTGTCAGGCTGACTTTCAGCGGCTCGAGCACTGCCATGCGCCGCTCTGCGTGCACGTTCAGGTGGTCGCGTGCACACACTTCGAACTGCTCGAAATCGATCCACGCGTCGTTGCGGGTGACACCGATCCGTTCGCAAAAGGTGCGAATGGCCTCCGGCGGGTAGCCCCGTCGCCGCAGGCCGCGCAAGGTCGGCATGCGCGGGTCGTCCCAGCCACTGACCCTGCCCTGGTCCACCAACGCCGCCAGCTTGCGTTTGCTGACCACGGTGTGTTCGAGCTGCAGGCGGGCGAACTCGGTCTGCTCGGGGGTGCTCGGCGCGTCGGCGTGCTCGATCAGCCAGTCGTAGAGCGGGCGGTGGTCGGCAAACTCCAGCGTGCACAGGGAGTGTGTCACGCCCTCGAGCGCGTCCGAGAGGCCGTGTGTGAAGTCGTAGAGCGGGTACAGGCACCAGCCGTCACCGGTGCGGTGGTGGTGCACCCGCCGGATCCGGTAGAGCAGCGGGTCGCGCAGGTTGATGTTGGGCGCCGCCATGTCGATCTTCGCGCGCAGCACTTTCTCACCGTCGGCGAAGGCGCCGGCGCGCATGGCTTCGAACAGACTGCGGTTTTCCGCCGGTGTGCGGTCGCGCCAGGGACTGTTCTGTCCGGGTTCGGTCAAGGTGCCGCGCGTCGCGCGAATGGTCTCGCCGTCCTGGTCGTCGACGTAGGCCAGACCCTTGTCGATCAGGGTGAGGGCAAAGCCGTAGAGCTCTTCGAAGTAGTCCGATGCGAAGCAGGTCCTGGCCCACTCGAAGCCGAGCCAGGCGACATCGGCGGCAATCGCCTCGACGAATTCGGTGTTTTCCTTCTCCGGGTTGGTGTCGTCGTAGCGCAGGTTGCACTCACCCCCGAACTCGCCGGCAATGCCGAAGTTCAGGCAGATCGATTTCGCGTGCCCGATGTGCAGATAGCCGTTCGGTTCGGGCGGGAAACGTGTGCGCACCACGTTGGGCACGCGCCCTGCCGAGAGGTCATCGCGCACTTTCTGCCGAATGAAGTGGTTGGTCGGCGTGACGTCTGGGTCGCTCATGGTGGCCTGCGGTGGGTCGTGTGGCGGTCAAGCGAGGAAGTATACGGCGAGCAGTGCTTCGGTGCGCGCTTGCGCGGAGGGCTGTGGCAACGCGCCTCAGTGTCGTCGGCCAGGTGGTCGGTTGCCGGGAGGCTCGAGCGTTGGACGCCGTGGACTGTCGAGCCTACTCGGCCGGCATTTGCAGGTAGCTGAGGTAGTTCGCCATCACCCGTGTCACGTAGGTTCGCGTCTCGGCGAAGGGCGGGATGCCCTTGTATTTCCGCACGTTGCCGGGTCCGGCGTTGTAGGCCGCGAGCACCAGCTTGTGGTTGTAATCGAACTCCTCGGCGAGCTGGCTCAGGTACTGGATGCCGGCGCGGAGGTTCTGCTCGGTGTTGAACGGGTCGATCACACCGAGTGAGCGCGCGGTGGCGGGCATCAACTGCATGAGACCGGCGGCGCCGGCACGCGAGACAGCGTACTGGTCGAAACAGGATTCCGCCGCCACCACAGCCATGACCAGGTGTTTGCTCACTTTGAAGCGCTCGGCCAGGGCTTCGATGGTCGCCTCGTAGGCGCTGGCGCGCTCTCGCATGGTCTTGCTGCGCACACCGGTGCACTGGGCGTAGTTGACCCGCGGTTGTGCGACCTGCGTGCGTTGCGCGCGCACCGGGCTGGCCGGCCGGATCACCTTGAGCAAGGTGAGATCGGCCTGCTGCGTGCGGTGCGGCGGCCGGTCCGTGTGCAGCACGGTGCCGTCGGCCTGCCGGTAGAGGTAGGTGGGTGACGCAACCACCGTGGTCGCGAGGCCCAGCAGGGCAAAGGAGAGGAACAGCTGACTGACAGCGCGCACCATGGACGGAGAGACCGAGAGAACCTGGGTAGCCCGAAGCAAGCTTTGTGCTAACCCGCGGTGTTCGGGTTGGGCCGTCGCGTGTCGGGTCGGCGTGCTACAACTAAAGCGGTGTGTGCCGGGTGATGTGTCGCGGCGCACCGCACTGCCCCGATCGAACCAGACCCATGTCCGCCCCCGTCCACTACCGCCTCTCGACCCCGCACCCGGAACGCCACCTGTTCGATGTCTGCCTGTCGCTCGACAGCACGCACGACACGTTGACCTTCAGCCTGCCGGACTGGGTGCCGGGCAGCTACATGATCCGCGACTACGCGCGCCACATCGTGCACATCGAGGCCACGGTCGACGGTCACCCGGCCACGCTGCGCAAATGCAGCAAGAGCCGCTGGCAGCTCTCCCCGGCAAAGGGGGCAGTGTCAGTGCACTACGCGGTGTATGCGCTCGACCCCTCTGTGCGCGGGGCCTACCTCGACACGCGCGGCTGGTTCTGCCAGGGCGTGTGCGTGTTCCTGCGCTGTCACGAGGCAGCGGCCGCCGAGCACCGGGTGAGCGTGGCGGCGGAGGCGCTTCGGCCCGGTTGGTCGCTCGAGACCAGCCTGCCCGTTGCATCCGCGGACGGCGCGCCGGATCGGGCCTTCCGGGCTGATGCCTACGCCAGCCTGATCGACCACCCACTGATGGCGGGCGAGGTGCGACAGGTCGACTTCGACGTGTTTGGTGTGCCACACAGCCTGGTGATCGCGGGCCGGTGTGACTGCGATCCCGCGCGTCTGGCCGCGGATCTGGCGGCCATCTGCGAGACACACGTGCGCTGTTTCGGCGAGCCTCCACCGATGCCGCACTACCGGTTTCTCGTGCGCCTCGGCGGTGACCGCCTGGGTGGACTCGAGCACCGCGACTGCACCGTGCTCGCGGTGCCGCGCCGCCACCTCGTACGTGGCGCGGCGCGCAGCGACTACGCCGATTTTCTGAGCCTCGCCAGCCACGAGTATTTCCACGCCTGGTTGGTCAAACGCATCCGACCCGCGGCGTTGGCCGGCGCGCCTCTCGACCGCGAGGCGTACACCCGTACCTTGTGGGTGTTCGAGGGCATCACCTCCTACTACGACGAGCTGGCGCTGTTGCGCGCCGGCCTGATCGGGCCGGCGGAGTACCTGTCGCGCCTTGCGACCACGGTCTCGCGCGTGCAGCGGGGTGTCGGACGGTTGCGGCAGAGTCTCTCGGACGCGAGTTTCGACGCCTGGACCCGCTTCTACAAGCAGGACGAAAACGCGGCCAACGCGATTGTCAGTTACTACGCCAAAGGCGCCCTGGTCGCACTGGCGCTCGACCTCAGCCTGCGGCAGCGCAGCGACGGTGCCCTGAGCCTCGACGCCGTGATGCGGGCCTTCTGGCAACGGCACCAACTCGGCGAGACCGTCGCCGAAGACGGGTTCGAGACGCTGGTCAGCGAGCTGGTCAACGAGGACATGGGTGCGTTCTTCGATCAGGCCGTGCGCGGTTGTGACGACGTGCCGCTCGACATCTACCTCGCCGCGCAGGGCGTCTCGATGAAATGGCAACCGGCCGAGCGCGCGCCGGCGTGGTTGGGCTGCACCTTCAGGCCGGGGACAACGGACGTGGCCGTGGTGCACGAAGACAGTCCGGCGCAACGCGGCGGCCTGACGCCGGGTGACGAGCTGGTCGCCTGGCAGGGGGTGCGGTTCCGCGCCGAAGACGAGACCGCGCTCAGGTGCACAGCGACGGTGGGGGAGGCCGTTGACCTCGATGTCTTTCGCGGCGACGAGCTGATCCGGCTCAGCGTCCAGCCGGCAGCGCCGGCGCGCTCGGTCTGCGTGCTCGAGAGCAAGCCGGGCTTCGAGGCTTGCCGTGACCAGTGGTTGTACGGCCGTGTCTGACGCCGCGGCCCTGCAGGCGACGCTCCGCGCCGGGCTGCCGGACTGCGCGGTGACGGTGCTGGCCGAGGTCGGGTCGACCAACCAGTGGTTGCTCGATCGCGCCGAGTCCGCGGTCGGCGACGCGTTCTGCCTCGCGCTGCGGCAAACCGCGGGCCGTGGCCGGCGCGGTAAGGACTGGCTGTCGCCTGTTGGCAATTTCCACGGTTCCGCCTCGCTGACGGTGCGCGGCGAACCCGCCGCGATCGGGCCCTTCAGCCTCGCGGCGGCAACCGCACTCGCCGGGGTCCTCGAAGACCTTGGCGTGTCACCGATCGGGCTCAAGTGGCCCAACGACGTGCAGGTCGACGGGCGGAAAATCGCCGGTATCCTGCTGGAGCTGAGCGCGCACGCGAACCCCGCAACCGGATCGCAGCGCGTCGTGGTCGGCATCGGCCTCAACGTCGAGCCGGTCGAGAGCGACACCGGCCAACCGACCACCTCGGTGCGTGAGACGGTGCCGACTGTGGTGCCGCCGATCGACGAAATCGCCTACCGGATCTGGACCGCGCTGCGCGCCTGCCGCGACCGCTTCGAGCGGCGCGGCTTTCCGGGCTTCCGGGACGACTGGCGCGCGCGCGATGTGCTGGCCGGGTTGCCGGTGACCGTGCTACAAGGCGAAGCTCGGTGGCACGGCACGGCAAGGGGAGTCAACGCGGATGGCACGCTGCGCGTCGACAGCGGCGACGGCGAACGGGCCGTGAGTGCGGGCGAAGTGTCGGTGCGCGCGCGGTGAGTGTGCTGGTCGACATCGGCAACACGCGCATCAAGCTTGGTCACCACGCCGACGGGGTCACCCACCTGGTCGACGCGGTCGCCTGGCGCGCTGCGGCAACCGGTGAGCTCGGGCCGCGCGCGGCGCTCCTGTCCGCCCTCGAGGCGCTGCCGAACGCGCCGGTGTTGGTTTCGAACGTGGGTGGGAGTACGCCGCTCGGACTGTTGTGCGATGCGTTGGCCGAGCTCGGGCGTGCGGCGCCGGTGACGCTCGGGAACCCGCGCGACCTGCACGGCCTGCGCTGCGGGTACCGCGAGCGCAGCCAGCTTGGCCTCGACCGGTGGTTTGCGCTGCTCGGTGCCTGGTGCCGGGAGCGGGGCGCGGCGGTTGTGGTCGACCTCGGTACCGCGGGCACGGCCGATCTCGTGGACGCCGACGGCCTGCACCGCGGCGGCTGCATTTTCGCCGGTGTCGAGACCCAGCGCCGCGCACTCGCCGCGGGCACCGCAGCGTTGCCCGCGTCTGACCACCAGGCGGACCGCGCCTTTGCCGACAACACCCTGGACGCGATCGCCGCCGGTGCGCGGTTCGCCGTGGCCGGCGCCGTCGACCGCATGATTGCCGAGGCGGAGGCCACCCTCGGCCGCCCCGTCGCGCGTTACCTCACCGGCGGCAGCGCCGAGGGCGTCGCTGCCCTCATGCAACGCGACGCGACACACGTGCCGACACTCGTCATGGACGGCATGCTGGCCACCTGGTCGGCGGCCGGCGCGTGAATTGCGGCAGACCGGGCGGTGTCGTACACTAGAACGGATACGGTCAAGGCCGTTGGTGTGCCGGTATAGCTCAGCTGGTAGAGCAACTGACTTGTAATCAGTAGGTCCGGGGTTCGACTCCTCGTGCCGGCACCATTCAAAACAAGGCTTGGCCTGCTGTGGCCGGGCCTTTTTTGTTAGCCCACCCTGTAGATGACCGCAGGCGCCCCGCCGGCAACGGCCTCCTCTGGCGGGCGCAGCGGGCCCGGTTTGGCGGGCTGCCCTGACGTTTGGCAGCGCATCTCGGCATTTGAGACGCGACGGCCGTCGCATTTTCGGCGTGTCTTGCGTGCCGTGCTGCCGGCCAGCGCCCGAGATGGTGTGTGTGTCACACACGCGTCGGCGCTGAAACGCAATGCTGTGTGCCACACACACGGGGGCAAAGCCACATGCAAGGTCGACTGTGCGCCGCAACGCTGAACGCTGACGGGTCCGAGGCCGACTGGATGCCGATCATCGGCCTCACGGCGGGCATGCGGGTGGTGGCGCTCGACCGGCGCTGGGGCGAGGGGGGCTTGCCGCGCCGGCCCTTTCGAATTCGGCACGCCGGGGACATCGACGCCCTGCGTGCGCGGTGTCGGTTTGTCTACGTCGAGCGCGAGCAGCCGTCGGATGGCCAGCACCAGTTCAAACGGCATGTCACCCGGATGTGGTCGACCGAGAAATCGACCTATGACTGGAGTTGCTCGGACGATGTGCCACTCATCGAATGGGAGCCCGTGCAGGTCGATCCGCCTGCGGTGACGGCACCGCGCGCCGCACGCCGGTCCGCCGCGTAGCCGGGTCGGGTCGCGCAGCATCACGGCGGCCAACCGCGGGGTCTAATTTCTCGGGTCGGTTCGCCAGCACCCCCATTGGATTCCGACTCTTTGACGCGCACTGTGCTCGGTTGGCGCGGTGCGACACGGTAGGATGGCGCTCCCCGAAACGCGCGAACCCCTCACGCATGAGCCTCCTCTACATGATTGCGGCGATCGCCATCGGCGCCGCCTTCTCTGCACAACCCGCGATCAACGGTGCCGCTGCCAAGATTCTGGGGTCGCCCGTGGCGGCTGCGTGCCTCTCGATCGCGATCACGTTGCTGTCGGCGCTGGTGTTGTTGCCGGTGCTCGGCGGGCGCGCGCCCTTTGCGGCTGTGACGGCCCTGCCCTGGTGGGTCGTGCTCGGCGGCCTGATCGGCGTGCTGATCGTCGCGGGCGGCGCGGCGATTGCGCCGGTCACGGGCGTGTCGGTGTTTTTCGTCTGCCTGATCGCCGGTCAACTGATCGGCTCGTTGGCACTCGACCACCTCGGCGCGTTCGGGCTCGCTGTGCGGTCGATCAGCCCGGTCAAGGTGCTCGGGGCGGGCCTGGCACTCCTCGGCGCCTGGATGGTGCGATTGGGTTAGCCGTCTGAGTCGGTCGGCTCAGGCGTCGTCGCGGCAGAGGGCCTGCGCCAGGCAGTGCACGCCGCCGCCGCCCAGCGTGAACATCGACATGTCGGGTTCGTGCACCGTGAAGCCCAGTGCGCGCATCTTGGCGTTGAGTTGCGTGGCGCCCGCCATCGACAGCACCGTGTGGTTGCCGAGCGCGACGAGGTTCACGCCAAGGTTCTTCGCCTCGACGTAGGGCACCTCGACAAAATCGAAGCCCCAGTCGCGCAGCTGCTGGACCAGCCAGGGCTCCATCGCGTCGACGCAGGCGACCAGCAGCTTTTCCGCGAGCGGCACCACCATACCGTCCATGTGCACGAACTCGCGGCTGATCGGAGCCGTCACGGCCTCCCAACCCTCTTGGCGGACGAAGTCGGCGACCTGTTCGGAGCCCGCTTGCTCGGAGCGCTCGCCGCAGTAGCCGATCAGGACCTTGCCGGGTTCGAGGATGACGAAGTCGCCGCCCTCGAAGTGGCCTGCGGTGGCGTACTGCCAGATCGGAATGTTGTTCTGCTGGTAGAACCGAATCGCGGTGACGTAGTCGGCGCGGCGCACCTTCAGCTGCATGTGGCAGATCAGGGCGCCCCAGGGCGTCATCGCCGAACTGTCCCGCGCAAAGAAGTTGCGGTGCAGCACCGGGTCACTGTCGAGAAAGTGGCAGCGCACGCCGTTGTCTTCGTAGATGCGCACCATCTCGGCGTGTTGCGCCATCGCCCGTTGCAGGTCGAAGCGCACGCCGGTCTTGTGCGCGTTCTGCAGGGTGCGTGCGATCAACGGGCCGGCCTCGACCCACTGGTAGTACTCCGGCACGCCCAGCAACACGTCGCGCAGCGGCGCGTAGTCGTTGTTGATTCCCCATTTCTGCGTCATGGCTGCGCTATCAGATCCGATGCGATCGTGTCACGGTGGTCGGCGTGCTCAGTGGCCACCGACCTTGCGGCGGTACATGCCCTGTGCGATGCGGTCGATGACCATGGCGCACAACAGGATGGCAAGGCCGCCAAGCAGGCCCTGGCCCTTGGCTGCGTACTGTAGCGCCTCGAGGATCAACGCGCCGAGGCCCTCGGCACCAATCAGGGAGGCAATCACGACCATGCTCAACGACATGAGGATGGTCTGGTTCACGCCGGTCATGATCGAGGGCAGCGCCAGCGGCAGTTCGACGTTGCGCAGCAGTTGCCACTTCGAGCACCCGAACGCGACGGCGGCTTCCTTGGTGGTCTCGGGTACCCCACGCATGCCGAGCGCGGTCAAGCGGATGACCGGCGGCATCGCGAAGATCAGGGTGGCGAGCACCCCGGGTGGTTTGCCGGTGCCGAAGAACGCGATGATCGGGATCAGGTAGACAAAGGCCGGCATGGTCTGCATGAAATCCAGCACCGGCTCGGCGAGGGCATAGGCGCGGCGCGATTTGCCGAACCAGATTCCGAGCGGAATACCGATCACGATACACAACGCAGCACCGGCACCAATGAGGGCAACCGTGATCATCGAGATCTCCCAGAGCCCCATGAACGCAAGGTAGGCGAGCGAGGCGGCTGTGAAAATCGCAACGCGTGGCCCGGCGAGGCGAAAGGCCATCACCACGATCACGATCATCACGACCGGCCAGGGGGTTTCGATGAGGATGATCTCCAGCCCGTCGAGCACCGCGCGGATGCCCGCGGTGATGCCATCGAACACGTCGCTGAAATGCAAGGCCAGCCAGTCGAAGCCGGCGTCGCCCTTTTTGGCGAGGGCGGCGAGGTACTCGCGGCCAACCGGGAATTCGGTCAGGGGAATTTTCTCACCGAGAAAGCCGCCGGTGAGCGCGGCTAGTTTGCCGTCGGCGTCCGAGACCGTGAAGCGAAAGAGGGTCAGCGGCCAGATTGCCAGCAGCATCAGGCCGCCGAACCAGAGGCTGTTGCGGCTGGTGCCCTTCTGCACGCTGTCGGGTTTGGCGCGCCAGGTCAGGTATTGCTTCTCGTAGGCGATGTTGGCGTAGAAGCCCTCTAGCAACTTGACGACGACGATCAGCGCGAGGCCGGTCAGAAAGATCGAGGTGGCTTCGGCGCTGGCAAGTTCGGCTTTCTCGATGGCGCCCTCGGCCACGCGCTTCAGGTTGTCGGCGATTTTCTGTTTGGCGGCTGCTCCGGCCGCGTCGCCCGCCGCAAGCAACTCGGCGGCCTGTTGTTCGCGCTTGGCAATGTTGGCGGTGAGTTTTTCGACCCGCGCCAGTTGATCCGACCCGAGCTCGCCCCAGAGGCCGCGGCCCATCTGCACCAGGGCAAACAGCTCGAGCACGAGAAAGGTCCAGAAAAAGCCCCAGATACCGCGAAATGCGGCCCAGATCGGGCCGAGCAAGGCCGCGTGGAGATTCCAGGAGAACACCAGCCCGGTTGCGCCTTGTATTTTGGCGAAAGCCGCGGTGTAGTAGGGCACGTTCTCCTGGACGAATTCGTCGACCGACGCGTCAAGCGAGCGTGGTCCGGCTTCCAGACCCGTGTCGGTGCTCATGCCTTGCCTCCCTGAATGCCCCTGAGCAGTGTCGCGCGCGTAATCACGCCGACATCCGCGTCGTCGTCGTCGACGATGATGATCGGTTGCTCGGTGGTGATGGAAATGTCGATGAGGTGATCGAGGTCGGTACCGTGGTGCGCCCTCGGGCTCTCCGACAGGTTGTCGGTCGGACCGGGTGTGAAGTCCGCGATCGGCTCCATGATCGTGTGCGCGAACACCAGCTTGAGCCTGGAGATACCCTCGACGAAGTCCTTGACGTACTGGTCAGCGGGCTGGGTGACGATTTCCTCCGGCGTGCCGATCTGCACGATGCGGCCGTCTTTCATGATCGCAATGCGGTTGCCGATGCGGATCGCCTCGTCGAGGTCGTGCGTGATGAACACGGTGGTCTTGTTCATCTCCGCAGACAACGCCATGAACTGGTCCTGCAATTGCCGTCGGATGAGTGGATCGAGTGCCGAAAAAGGCTCGTCCATCAGCAGCACTTCGGGGTCGGAGGCGAGTGCCCTCGCCAGGCCCACACGCTGCTGCATGCCACCCGACAGTTCGCTCGGGAAACGGTCCTCATAGCCGTCGAGGTTCACGCGGTTCAAGCAGTCTTGCGACACTTGCCAACGGCGAGACTTTGGCTCGCCGCGCACTTGCAGCGGAAAGGCGACGTTGTCGCGGACGGTGCGGTGCGGGAGCAGTGCCATGTGTTGAAACACCATCCCGATGTGCTTCGCGCGCAACTCGCGCAACTCGCTCGAGCCCATTGCAAGCACGTCCTTGCCGAGCATGGTGATCTTGCCCGCCGTCGGTTCGATCAAGCGGTTGAGGTGCCGCACCATGGTGGACTTGCCGGACCCGGACAAGCCCATGACGCAGAAGATCTCGCCACGTTTGACAGAAAAGGAGCAATCGGCAATGCCGACCACACACGCGAATTCCTCGAGCACCTCGGGCTTGCCGAGGCCGCGCGATTCGATTGCCTTGAGCGCCTCGTCGGCGCGTTCGCCGAAAATCTTCCAGACGTTCTCGAGAACGATGACGTCATCGCTCATAACGAAACCACCGTTGGCTTGCGGGAAGGGGGGAGGGGACACCGACCGCGAGACGGCGGCCGGTGTCCGAGTGACGTCAATGCGTCGAGGGCGTTACTGCAGCCAGCTGTCGACGAGCTCAGCGTTGTCCTCAACCCACTTGGCTGCGAACTCGGCCGGGTCCTGCTTTTCGACCACCAGCGCGTAGGTCATGCTCGACACCACGTCGGTGTCCAACGAGACGTTGGCCAGCATGGCCGCGGCTTCCGGCTGATCACTCTCGAGCGAAGCAGCGTAGTGGATGTGCAGGTACGCGGTGTTCCAGGCGACGGCCGCGTCCGATTTCTCAAGCCACTCGGGGTCATCGGTCGGCTGAACGACCGTCCATTTCGAATCCTCGTAGGCCGGCTCCTTCAAGATTTGCAACTCGTGGAGCGCGAACATGTGGTGCGGTGTGTAGCAGAAGAAGACGATGTTTTCGTCCTGTGCAACGGCGGCATCCACTTCGGCCAGCGCGAGGGTCTCGTCCATTTCCTTCAGCGTCATGGTCGCGTCGTAGCCGTAGGACTTTGCGCGGATCTTCTCGACGTTGGTCGAGGCCCAGCCGGCAGCGCCGATCCAGATCTCTCCCATGCCGTCGCCGTCGGTGTCGAAGTTCTTCGCCATCTCCGGGTCGCTGAGGTCGCTGAGGTTTTCGATGCCGGTGCGCTCGGCGGTGCCCTTGGTTACGCACATGGCCTGATCGCCTGCAACCCCGTTCGGGTTCATCAGCACGGTTTTCTTTTCCTGAACGTAGGTGTTGTTCAGGTTGGTCTGGTTCGGCAACCACACTTCCGGGTGCACGTGCATGGAGCCTGAATCCATGGCTTCGAACACGACCGGGTTGGTGCCGTTCTGCAACTCGACTTCGAGTCCGAGGTTGTTTTCCATGGCAACCTTGAGCACGTGGGCGGTGGCGAGCACCGACGGCCAGTTGGGCACGCCAATGACGACGTCTGCCGCATTCGCTACCGTGGTGAAACCCGACATGGCTGTCGCGCAACTGATCGCAAGAAGGGTCTTCGATCGCATTCCAATATCTCCTAGGTGGTTTTACTGGCGCGTGGGTGAGAGAGGAGGCCCTGTCTGGACGCCCGCGCCTCACACCACCCTACTGATTCAGTGCGTGAAATACCAGCGGGCGGGAGACCGCAGCGCGCAACGGCGCAAGGCCTGCCCATCTGCGGTGCAGTGCCGTTGTGCGCTGCCCGTTTTTTGTGCACTGCAGCGCCGATGCGTGGCGCGCCTGACCACCTTGCAATGTGGCGTTGGGTGCGCTGCAACACTGGCCCGAGACCGTTGGCCGCGTTCAGGGTCGGCGTGCCGAGCGAAGGGGAATCGACCGAATCGCTACTGCAGGCAACACTTTTTCACCGAACGACCGATAACCGCATGAGAAACCGTGGTTGACGGGGTGTTTTGGCACACCCGTGCTGCGGAGTGTGTCTGTATCAGAGGTCAGCTCGATGGGCGGTGTGCAAAGGGTTGTGGTGGGTGTGCTGGCTGCGCTGGTTGCGGGCTGCGGCTGGGTGGATTCCACCGGGCGACAGACCAATTCGGCGCCACGGGTGTTGCTCGAGTCGCGTGTCATCGACGAGCGGGCCACGTTCTCAATCGATTTGTCGAGCGCTGACAGTGACGGCAATCTGGTGTTTGTCGATTTCGCCGTGCTGGAAACCGGAGCCGCGCTCGCCGAGAGCTGCGCGAGCGCGTTTTCCGAGATGGCGGCGTTTGGGCCGACAGACTACGCCGAAGACATCGAGGGTGCCTGTGCCGCGGGCGTCACGGACTGCGCCGTCGGCTTCACCGAGTCGGCGGCCGGTAGCATGAACTACAGCGTGACGGTGCCGGCATTGCAAAAACCGACCGCGTACCGGTACCGCCTTACCCTGTCCGACACCGACGCGGCATCGGCGACCGAGGACTTCACCCTGTGCCTGCGCTCGATCAGTGACGCACCGGTAGCGCAGGCCGATACCTTCAATGTCGAGTATCGTACCGAGCGTGTGGTGTCAGGCACCGTGTTCAACGACGACTGCACCGCGGCCGTGCGTGACGGTGTCATGCAGAACGACCAGGACGACTTCGACATTCTCGAGGCAGGGCTCGCCGCCAACGGCTGCCTTGTCGCCGAGCTCGTTTCGGCGCCGGTGTTGCACAACGGCAACTTCGTCCTCGCTGACGACGGCGGCTTTCGCTATGACCCGGTGGCTGTAGCTGTGGCCGGCATGCAGGACACTTTCAGTTACCGACTGAACGACGGCATCAACACGAGTGGGGTCACCACAGTCTCGTTGAACATTGTTCAGCAGGGCAGCAACCAGGCACCGGTTGCGCTCAACCCCGAGCCGAATACACCGGAAGACACGGCACTGCAGTTGCCGGTATCGGATCTTGCGAGCGACGCCGACGGAGACGCGCTCGAGATGCACACGGTCGGGCAGGCCGAAGCCCCGAGCAATGGCACGCTGTTTTTCGAGACCGGCTTCGTACGCTACACCCCCGACACGCACTTTTTCGGAGAAGACCGGTTCAGCTATGTGGTGCGCGATATCGCAGGTGCCACCGTGGCGGGTACCGTCGTGGTGACGGTCGATTCGGTCAACGACCGGCCCAGTGTCGATCTGGTGGGCAGCAGTGAGGTCGATTTCGCCGCGCCGGGTGACAACACAACGGTGTACGTCAACGTGTCCGACGTCGAAACGCCGTTGGCGGATTTGGTGCTCGACACGCGCTCAACCACCGCCGGGGTGGCATCCGCGACGGTCACCCTGACGACGGCAGCGGGCCTGCCCGGCAACGTGCAGGTCGACATCACGGCTGATGGGCCCGGTCAGACCGACGTGCGGATTCTCGCCGGCGACGGCGACCTCACCGGCCGGGCCACGCTGGATGTCAGTGTTGCCGCGCCCAACGCGCCGCCTGCGGCCGCGCCGCTGACCGCGACCGTCGTGCTCGGTTCGGCCCTGGACATCGATCTTGCATCAGCCGGTGCGGTCTCCGATCCGGACGGTGACGCGGTGACGCTCACAAGTGCTGCGCTGGTACCGAGCAGCCTGGACACCACGGGTACCGTCGACTTGCCCGGTGGTACGCAGCTCGTCTACACCCCCGGTGTGGCGGGGATGCACGTGATCGACTACACCGTCAGCGACGGGGACGCCGCCGCGTCCAGCACGGTGACCGTGGAGGTCACCCTGCCCAACACGCCGCCGGTGGCCAATGACCTCGGGGTGGCGTCTGCGGTGGTCGGCACCGAGTTGCGTTTTGATGTGGTGCTCGAGGGATCGGCGAGCGATGCCGACGTGGGCGACACCCTGACGCTCGACAGCGTCGCCTTCGCGGTCGGGTCGGAGGACCCGGCCGGTAGCCTCTCGAGCGACGGCAGTGACATTGTCTACACGCCGGGTGCGCCCGGCGTGCGCGAGTTGAGCTTCGTGGTCTCCGACGGGCAGGCCACCGCGACGGGGCTGGTCACGGTCACGGTCACGGCGCCAGTCAATGACGGTGACGGCGGCGACGGCGACGGTGGTGATGGTGATGGTGGTGATGGTGGCGGCGGTGACGACGCCGGCGACTGACCGGCCGCGAGGCGCCGGATCAGACCGGGTCGGCTTCGGCGACGGTTCAGCGCGACGCGCTGATCGCCGATAACGGTTCACACAGCCCGTGAAAAGACAGTTCGTGGGTCGTCGGCTGGAGTATGGATGTGGAAACAGAACGACTACACCGTTCCGAGACGCCTGACTCGCCCGCTCAGGTCGCTCGGGTGGCCGAGCTGCGCGATGTCGAGGTGCCCGCCACCGAGGCGCTGGTGCAGGTCGATGGCGCGCACGGCGCGGTAGCGGCGGACGCGTCGTCACCCGGCCTCGGGTTCAGCATGCTGATCGTGGTCATTGTGGCGGCGCTCGCGGCTGTGGCGATCATGCGGCGGCCCGTGCGCCCGGCCGAGTCCGACCGGGCAAAGTGAATTTCAGCCGGGGTCGGCGGTCTGACTACGCAGCAGCACGTAAGCGCTGATCGGCGTCGAGTGTGCCCCGAGGGTCTATGATCTAGGCAGCTCGGCAAACGGCGGCGAAGCCCGCGGGTGCCAGGGCGGGGTTGTCCACCCTCCGACGTGGACCACCAACGGGCCGGACAATGGATAAAGGCTAAGAGAGTCAATGGTTTACAAATCTTTTCGCGTGTTCCTTCCCCTCCTGATCGGCATCGCCGTCTGGCTGGCGCCGGTGTCGCTCCGTGCAGAGGGCGCGACAGACAACAACCCGGCGTACCGCATCGGTCCCGAGGACGTCCTGCAGATCTCGGTTTGGAAGGAGGAAGACCTCGACAAAGAAGTGCTGGTGCGCCCGGACGGCGGCATTTCCTTCCCGCTCGCCGGCGACCTGACGGTCGCGGGGAAGACGCCCAAGCAGGTCCAGGAGGAAATCCGTCGCCGCGTCGAACGCTACATCCCGGAGGCGGTGGTGACGGTGTCGGTCACGACGGTATCCGGCTACACCGTGTTCGTGATCGGCCAGGTGCAGAACCCCGGTCAGTTCACGCTCGGACGTTACGTGGATGTCATGCAGGCGCTGACCCTCGCCGGCGGAATGACCCCCTACGCAGTTGAAAGCCGCATCCAGATCCAGCGGCGCAACCCGCTGACCCAGGAGCAGACGGTCTACCGATTCGACTTCAGCGATGTGAAGCGCGGGCGCGGGCTCGATCAGAACATTGTGTTACACAGTGGCGACGTGGTCGTCGTACCCTGATACGCCCTGGCCTGCGCAGCCGCCCTCTCGGCCGAGCAGGGCGGTTTTTTTTTGTCCGCGCTCTAGAATTCGGGTCAGAGGGTGGATTTCACGGAGCCTTGGTATGGCAATTTTCACGGCGCGCTCGCGCGCGTTCAACGGGTCGCTTGCCGCCGCAGCGGTGTGTCTGGTCTCGGGTCTGATCGCCCCGACAGCGTCGGCTGAGGTCTGGCGTATGGAGGCGACGTACGGCGCGGAGCTGTCGTTTGACGACAACTTCCGACTGAACAACGAGGAGCAGGACCAGCTCGAGGTCACCACGGTGCGCGCGTTGCTCGGTCTCTCGGCCATCAACCGCTCACCGGCAGCACGTTCGGCGGCTTCGATTCGGCTGAACGCCTACGCCTTCGACGACAACCTCGACGAGCTCGAAAACCGCGTCGACGCCACGTTGCGCTACGACACCCAGCGGATCCAGCCGCGGTCGGAGTTCCGTTTCGGCGTGTCGTTTCTGACCGATTCGCTGCTTCAGGAGCCGAGTCTGGACGCGGGCAGCCTGGTGTTGCCCGAAGACGTCGAGAACGGGCTGAGCCGCCAGGACGTGCGACGCCAGCGCGTCGCTGTGAGCCCGCAGTTCCTCTACCGCCTGAGCCCGGTCTCGCGCATGCGCCTCGCAGGTGACATCAGCGCTGTGGAGCACGACAACGTCACCTTCCAGCAGGGCAGCTTCACCGTCTCGACCAGTCTCGTGGACTTCGTCAGCACGCGTTTGCGCGGCGAGTACGAGCGCGACCTCGACCCGATCAACAGCTGGTCGACCGACATCGAGGTCCAGGACTACGACTCGGACGACGCCGAGTTCGGCTTCCAATCGCAGATCCTCGGTGCCGGCTTCAAGCACCGGTTTTCCGAGACCGCCGACATCAGCTTTCGCGGGGCGTACCAGAACACCGATTTCAAATCGACGGCCGAAGACGGCTCGGAAGACGGGTTCCTGGCGCAGGTGAGCACCAGCCGCACCACGGGGCGCACCCGCTACACCGGGCGTCTGGGGCGGAACCTCTTCCCCAGTGGCTCCGGCGACGTGGTGTTGGCGGACGAATTGATCTTCAACGTGGTGCACCAGTACTCCGAGCTCGTGACCCTGACATGGCGAAACAAGCTGTTTCAGAACCGCGCGCTGCGTGACAACGACAACGCCGACCGGCGCTTCCTCAAGCTCGAGCCGTCAGTCAATTGGCGTTTCAAGCGCTGGTGGGTACTCGACGCGGGGCTGCAGTACCGTCGGGAGAAGCGTGACAACATCGCCAACCCCGGCATCAGCCAGGCGATCTTCCTCGGCGTGACCTACCGGCAGCCGCTGCAAGGCGGCGAATAGCGGTCGCAAACCGCGGTAGACCACCCGTCAGGGGGCTTGGCGTATGCCTTGCTTCAACGGGGATTGGACAAACGCGATGAGAATCCGCTGCCAGCTGGTGTGCCAGTTGGTGGCGCGGCGTTCCGAAAAAGGAGTGATGCATGAAGGCCGTGATACTGGCCGGTGGGTTGGGGACCAGGCTGTCAGAGGAGACCGCGATTCGGCCCAAGCCCATGGTGGAAGTGGGTGGCATGCCGATTCTCTGGCACATCATGAAGACCTACTCGGCGCACGGCGTTCACGAGTTCATCATCTGCTGCGGCTACAAGGGGAATGTGATCAAGGAGTACTTCTCCAACTACTTCCTCTACCACTCGGACATGACCTTCAACCTCAAGGAGAACACCATGTCGGTGCACCACAGCAACGCCGAGCCGTGGCAGGTGAGCTGTGTCGACACGGGTGAGGGGTCACTGACCGGTGGACGGCTGCGCCGCGTGAAGGACTACATCGGCGACGAGACCTTCTGTTTCACCTACGGTGACGGCGTGGGCGACATCGACATCACCGCCCTGTTGGCGTTCCACCGGGAACAGGGCACCCAGGCGTCGATGACCGCTGTGCAACCACCCGGTCGGTTCGGCGCGTTCAGCCTGGGTGACGGCGAGACGGTGGTCGGCAGCTTTCGCGAGAAACCGAGCGGTGGCAGTGCCTACATCAACGGCGGGTACTTCGTGCTCGAGCCCGGTGTCATCGACTACATCGAAGGGGATCACACCACCTGGGAGCGCGAGCCCATGGAGCGCCTTGCGCAGGAGGGTCAGCTCTCGGCCTTTCGACACGACGGTTTCTGGCAACCCATGGACACGCTGCGTGACAAGATGCAACTCGAAGACCTCTGGGCCAGCGGCTCGGCACCCTGGAAAGTGTGGAGCTGAACGATGACTGACGAGACGCTGAACACCGCGCAGGACGTGATCGACGCCGACCTGAACTACATCTGCGAGCAACTGGCGGCCGAGTTCCCGAAACTCGACGGCACGCGGCTGCTGATCACCGGCGGGGCCGGGTTCCTCGGCTACTACCTGGTCCAGGCGGCGTTGCACTGGAATGCCACCCGCGCCGCCGCGCCGGTCGACGTACTGGTGTACGACAACTTCATCCGCGGCGTGCCGGCCTGGCTGACGGCGCTGGAATCGGATCCACACCTCACGGTGCAGAAATACGACGTGGTCGAGCCGCTGCCAGCGAACCTCGGCGACGTGGACTGGATCATCCACGCGGCGAGCATTGCCTCACCGATCTACTACCGCAAGTACCCCATCGAGACGATGGACGCCAACGTGAATGGCTTGCGCCACCTCCTCGACTACGCCCGCGAGCGGGCAGATGCGGGCAGGGCCTTGCAGGGCTTCCTCTACTACTCGACCAGCGAAATCTACGGTGACCCGACCGCGGACAACATTCCGACGCCCGAGATCTACCGGGGCAATGTCTCGTGTACCGGGCCGCGCGCCTGCTACGACGAATCGAAGCGCTACGGCGAAACACTCTGCGTAAACTTTGCTGAACAGCACGGCGTGCCGGTGCGAATCGCGCGCCCGTTCAACAACTACGGGCCGGGCCTGAAGATTTCCGACCGCCGCGTGTTGCCCGACTTTGCGCGCAACGTGCTGAACGGCGAGGACATCGTGATGCTGTCCGATGGCGCGCCCACGCGAACCTTCTGCTACATCGCCGATGCGATTGTGGGCTACTACAAGATCCTGCTCGTCGGCCAGAACGGCGAGTCGTACAACATCGGCATCGACACCCCCGAAATCTCGATGCGCGAGCTCGCCGAGCGCGTGATCGACCAGGCGCAGGCGCTCTGGGGGTATCAGGGTGCGCTGAAGCTCGGGCAGAGTGACGACGCCGACTACCTGACCGACAACCCCAACCGTCGCTGCCCGATCATCGACAAGGCGCGCGAGCACCTTCGCTACGAACCCGGTATCGGCATCGACGATGGCCTGCGTCGCGCGCTGGTGTGGTACAGCGAAAACCGCGAGGCGGAGGACGCCTGATGAAGATTGCCGTTGCCGGAACCGGCTACGTCGGACTGGTGTCCGGTGTGTGCCTGGCGGCCAAGGGACACGACGTCGTCTGTGTCGACGTCGACGAAACCAAAGTCGACAAGATCAACCGCGGCGAGCCGCCCATTTACGAAGTCGGTCTGGCCGAACTGCTCGAGCAAACACTGGGCACCCGGTTGCGAGCCTCGACCGATCTCAAGGCGGCCGTGATCGAGAGCGACCTCTCGCTGATTGCGGTCGGCACGCCCTTTGACGGCAGCGCAATCGACGTCAGCTTCATCCGCCAGGTGGCGCGAGAGATCGGCGTGGCGCTGCGCGAGCGCAGCGACTACCACATGGTCGTGGTCAAGAGCACGGTGGTGCCTGGCACGACGGACGACGTGGTCCTGCCGATTCTCGAGCGGGAGTCGAACAAGAAAGCCGGCGTGCATTTCGGCGTCGGCATGAATCCGGAGTTCCTGCGCGAAGGCGATGCGATTTCGGACTTCATGAACCCTGACCGCATCGTTGTCGGCGGCAATGACGACAAAGCGAGGGACATGCTTGCGTCTGTTTACGCGCCTTTCGAAGGCGTGGAGATCGTGCGAACGAACCCCAAGACCGCCGAGATGATCAAGTACGCAGCGAATTCGCTTTTGGCAACCCTGATTTCCTTCTCGAACGAAATCGGCAACCTGTGTGCCGGCATCGGCGACATCGACGCGATGGATGTGATGCGCGGTGTGCATCTCGACAAACGCTTCTCGCCGATCCTGGCGGACGGGTCGCGGATCTTTCCGAGCTCGAACACCTACCTCGAGGCGGGCTGCGGGTTTGGTGGCAGCTGCTTTCCGAAGGACGTCAAGGCACTGATTGCGCATGGCCAGCGGCACGGTCAGACCATGTCACTGCTCGACGCCGTGATCGCGGTCAACGCGGCTCAGCCGCAGAAGATGCTCGAGATGCTCGACGGGCACATTGCCAACCGCAAGGGTGTTCACATTGCTGTATTGGGCTTGGCTTTCAAGCCCGGCACCGACGACATGCGTGAATCGCCGTCGATTCCCGTGATTCGGGCCCTGGCGGCCGAGGGCGCGGTAATCCACGCCTACGATCCGATCGCGGCCGACGAGGCGCGCCATACCTTCGCCGATATCGACATCAACTACGCAGACAGCATGGCGGCCGCCGTGGCGGACGCCGAGGCGGTGTTGCTGATGACGCGATGGGACGAGTTCGAGGCCTTGCCGGAGATCGTGCACACGCTGGAACCGAGTCCGGTCGTGATCGACGGTCGGCGGATGCTCGACAAGGATGACGTGCCACGGTACGAAGGCATAGGGCTCTGACACCATGAAGTTCACCGAGACGCGGCTGGCGGGCTGTTTCGAGATCGAGCAGGAGCGCCGCGGCGACGACCGCGGCTTCTTCGCGCGCGTCTTTTGTGTTGACGAATTTGCCGCCCACGGGCTCAGCACGGATTTCGTGCAGGCGAACGCGGCTGCGTCACGCGACCGAGGCACCTTGCGCGGTCTGCACCTGCAGGTGGGCAACGATGCCGAGGACAAGCTGGTGCGCTGCACGCGCGGGAGCGCCTTTGATGTGGCGGTCGATCTGCGGCCCGAGTCAACCACCCGGGGTGAGTGGGTCGGGGTCACCCTGAGTGCCGAGGCGGGCAACATGCTCTACGTGCCCAAGGGCTTCGCGCACGGCTACCTCACGCTCGAGGACCTCACCGAGATGCATTACATGGTCAGTGCCGCCTACGCGCCGGCTGCCGAGCGCGGATTCCGTTGGGACGACCCGGCGTTCGCGATCGACTGGCCGGTCACCGAGGGCCTTGTGTTATCGGACAAGGATCGACAGTGGGCCGACTACACGTCCTGAACAGGAACACGCTTGCATGATTATCGTTGATACCGCACTGGCCAAACGCGAAGCCGAGGGGAGGCCAATCCGTGTGGGCGTCATCGGCGCCGGTTACATGGGCCGCGGCCTGGTGATCACGATCGTGCAGTCCATCACCGGCATGGTGGCCAGTGCCGTGTACAACCGGACCCTGGCGACCGCGGCGACAGCCTACGAGCAGGCCGGAATCGATGCACCCGAACAGGCCACGTCGGTGGCGGAGGTCGAGGCGTGCATCGACGCCGGTCGACCGGTGATCACCGACGACCCGATGCTGATCTGTGAGGCCGGCAACATCGATTGCATCGTCGAGTCGACCGGGGAAGTCGAATTCGGCGCACAGGTCACGCTCAGGGCGATCGAGTACGGCAAGCACGTGGTGTTGCTCAACGCCGAGCTGGACGCTGTGGTCGGGCCGGTGCTCAAGCAGTACGCCGATCGCCAGGGCGTGACCATCACCAACTGCGATGGTGACCAGCCGGGTGTGGTGATGAACCTTCACCGCTGGGTCAAGAGCATCGGCTACGACCCGCTGATGTGCGGCAACATCAAGGGGCTGCAGGACAACTACCGCACACCGGCCACGCAGAAGGCCTTCGCCGACCGCGTCAAGCAGAAGCCGAAGATGATCACGTCCTTTGCCGACGGCACGAAAATCTCCATGGAGATGGCGGTCGTCGCCAATGCGACGGGTTTCCGCGTGGGCACGCGCGGCATGTACGGGCCGACGTGCAGCCACGTCACCGAGGCGCCGGGCCTGTTCGATCTCGACGAGCTGCGACAGGGTGGGTTGGTGGACTACATCCTGGGCGCGGAGCCGGGACCGGGCGTTTTCGTGCTGGGTTACAACGAGAACCCGATCCTGCAACAGTACGCGAGCTACCTCAAAATGGGAGACGGTCCACTTTATACGTTCTATGTGCCGTACCACTTGCCCCATCTTGAGACGCCCTTAACTGTTGCGCGTGCCGTGTTGTTCGAAGATGCCGCGGCAACACCCTTGGCCGGGCCGGTCGCCGACGTGCTGACCGTGGCCAAAACGGACCTGCGCGCTGGCGACACCCTCGACGGCATCGGCGGGTTCCACTGCTTCGGCAGCATCGACAACTACGCCACCAGCGTGGAGCTGAACGCGTTACCCATGAGTTTGAGCGAGGGCTGTGTGCTGACGCGCGACATCGCCAAGGACACGGTCATCACCTATGCCGACGTGACCGTGCCCGAGGGGCGCGCGGTGGATCGCCTGCGACAGGAGCAGATCGGCGCGTTCGACTGAGTGACCATGTTGACAACTGACACAACCGCCCACTGATCAATGCAGTATCTCTACGTCATCGCCGCTGCGACGATCATCTCTCTGGTGCTCGTGCCCTTCATGATGAGCCACGCCGAGCGGCTCGGCATGGTCGATCACCCGAGTGGCCGTCGGGTCCACGAAGAACCGATTCCGCGGGTCGGCGGCTGGGGCATCGTGTTCGGCACACTCATCCCGCTGTTTGCAATGACGACGATGACGCCGCTGCTCGGCATCTTCATCTACGGCAGTCTGGTGCTCTTGTTGTTCGGGGCGCTCGACGACCGCTACGAGATGGGGCCGAAAGCGAAGTTCATCGGCCAGTTCCTCGCCGCCATACCGCTGGTGGTGTTCGGCGACTTCTTCATTACGCAATACCCCATTTTTTCTGATTGGATGCCGCCAGCGGCGATATCGATGGGCATCACGATCGTTTGCCTTGTCGCGATGATCAACGCAACCAACCAATCCGACGGGCTCGATGGCCTGGCCGGCGGGGAATCGCTGCTGACACTGGCGGGCATCGCGCTGCTCGCGTACCTCGCAGACGCGGCGGTCCTCTTGATTGTCGCGATGGCGGCGATCGGCGGGGTGTTGGGCTTCCTGCGGTACAACACGCACCCGGCGCGTGTCTTCATGGGCGACAGCGGGGCACAGTTCCTCGGGTTTGTCGTCGGCTTTCTGGCGATCTGGCTGACCCAGTACGCCGACACCGACCTCAGCCCGGCCGCCATGCTGCCGTTGCTTGGCCTGCCGGTGTTCGACTTCTTTCTTGTCCTGTACGTGCGGCTGCGCAACAAGCAGCCGATCTTCAAGGCGTCCAAGCACCACATCCACCACCGCCTGCTCGACCGTGGCTTCGTGCACAAGGAGACGGTCACGATCATCTACGTGCTGCACGCGGCGATGGTGCTCTCCGGCCTGCTGCTGCGCAACGCGCACGACCTCGTCATCCTCGCCGCCTACGCCGGCATCTGCGGCGTGTTTCTGATGCTGCTGACCTCGGCCGAGCGCAAGAACTGGCACGCGCGCGACACCGGCTGGCAGTTCGGACAACTCATCGACATGTCCGGAGACATCGACAGGACCCTCAGAAAGACGCTGCTCGTGGTGTTCCCGCGGCGGGTGCTGGAGTTCCTGATTCCGATTTACCTGGTCGCCGTCTCGCTCCTGATCGATGATGTCGACCGCGACTACGGGTTGGTCGCGCTGTTTCTGTTGGTGCCTGTGACCTTGCAGTCGTTCATGCGCCGCAGCCTCGGGGCAACCCCGCGCCGACTCGCCGTGTACACGGTCACCGTTTTCGTGGTCTACCTGTGTGCCTGGGACCGCAGCGGTTGGCAGCGGGACTGGGCGCCGGTGTTCGAGATGGGCTACTACGTCGCTGTCGCGCTGGCCGTCGCCATCGCCATCCGCTTCTCCCCGCGGCGCCGCAAGGAGGAATTCCGGGTCACCAGCCTGGACTACCTGCTGTTGTTCGTCGTGCTCTGCAGCATCTTCTTCGCCGACTTCCTGCCGATCGGCCAGTTCAGTGTGCCGATTTTCATCGTCGCGCTGGTGGTCATGCTCTACGGCATCGAGCTGCTGATGGTCGAACGCAAGCAGCGATCGGACTGGTTGGGCAAGGCATCGGGCCTCGCGCTCCTGATCATCGCCTGGCGCGGGCTGGACCTCGTGCGCCTGGACGTGTACCTCATGCCGATGCTCGACCGCCTGCTGAGCTGATTGATCGCACGCCTACGACTGTGGGTGTGGCGATTCGATTGACAAAGCGTCAGCCCTGATCCAAAATCGTCGGCTTGCATTCGGAGGGGTTCCCGAGCGGCCAAAGGGGGCAGACTGTAAATCTGCTGCGAAAGCTTCGGAGGTTCGAATCCTCCCCCCTCCACCATTGCTCCTCACCGGCTGATGGCTGGGACGCGAGGCAGGGCGGGTGTAGTTCAACGGTAGAACCTCAGCCTTCCAAGCTGATGATGTGGGTTCGATTCCCATCACCCGCTCCAGTTTTCGGTTCTCGGCGTCGGCAGCGAGGGCAGCAGCAAGCGAACGCGTGCCCATATAGCTCAGTTCGGTAGAGCGCGTCCTTGGTAAGGACGAGGTCACCGGTTCAATTCCGGTTATGGGCTCCAAATTTTGTTCCGCCAGCTTGGCGGTCGTCTTCAACTTGAAACAGAACTCTGGGAGTTTCTCCTGATGTCAAAGGAAAAATTCGAACGCACGAAGCCGCACGTAAACGTGGGCACGATAGGCCACGTTGACCACGGCAAGACGACGCTGACGGCGGCGTTGACGGTGGT